>NZ_JAAFYZ010000540.1 GCF_018274385.1 Catenulispora pinistramenti
ATCCGGCTCAACGCCTACTGGAACCACCACCCCCTGGACCGAACCAGAACAAGCCACCTCGGCAAACTCGCCCTCGCCCTTGCCACCTGACGAATAAACCAACAGGGTCGGGAACGAACCGAAAACCGGTCGGAAGAATGGCAAAGCCCAGTGGTTCGGCACCGGCGACTCGGCGAGTCCGGCCGCCGGTTCAGGGCGTGGCAGCGCGGCAGTCCCGAGGCTGCGCACTCTGAGCTGGCGGATGCGGCCCGGCCCGGCCCGGCCGCCGAGGCTGATGCTGGCGGATGAGCGAGGTCTGCCAGAAGAAGTCGGTAGTCGGCGGGCTGTCTGCGGCGATCGCGGCCGGTCCGCTGCCGCATACCGCACCCGGGCACGCTGTCGACCAGCGGCCCGTCGCCAGGGCCTCACCGGCGGCGGCACCGCCCAGCCCGCGTCTACGGTCCCTGCGATTGCTTCTCTTCCGACCGGTTTTCGGTTCGTTCCCCTCGGTCGCGTCGGCAGGGCTTCGCCTACAGTGCCGGTGGCCGGGGGTCAAGTTCGCGCTGCACGAAACCGCCGCCTACCTGCATGTCCGCCGCGCGCGGACTTTACCC
>NZ_JAAFYZ010000541.1 GCF_018274385.1 Catenulispora pinistramenti
GAGGGGCGGGATGCGTCGCATCGAGGTGGGAGAGCGGGCGCGGAGGCGAGGCCGGCGGTAGAAGGCGAAGCGGCGACGGGCAATCTCGCGCCAGCAGGAGTGAACGCTGAGCATGAGTGCGGCGCGGATGAGGCGACGGGCAGCGGCCAAGCAGAGGAAGCCAGGCGCAAAGGCAAGCGCGGCACGGATCAAGCAGCTGGCGACGGTCAGACCGGAAACGGCAGCAGCGCGAGCAGCCTAGGTGAAGTGGCACCGAGCGAGCAGAGTAGCTCCGGCGGTACCAAGGGCGGCGCGGATCAAGCGGCCAGCGGCGGTCAGTCAAGAAGCGGCGGCGGCCGAGGCGTCCGAAGCCCGGCCTCACCGCTCTTCGCGCGTACCGGGGGCATCCTGTCGCCGGAGTTGGCGGATCGCAGGGTCCTGATTGTCGGTGCCGGGTCGGTGGGGTCGTATCTGGTCGAGGTGTTGGCGCGCAGTGGGGTCGGCGGCTTCACGATCGTGGATCCTGATGTGGTTGAGGCCGTCAATGTGGGGCGGAGTGCGTTTCGGGTGGCGGATGTGGGGTTGGGGAAGGCGTGGGCGGCTGCTGAGGTGG
>NZ_JAAFYZ010000542.1 GCF_018274385.1 Catenulispora pinistramenti
GGCATGGGCGGTGGGCATGGGCGGTAGGCATGGGCACTCCCCGAGCGCTGTTCCGGGTTCGGGTCCGTTGGGGGATGGGTTTGCGGGGCATGGAGTTTGCGGGCCAAGCTGCTGCTAGTCTGTGGGTTTTAGAAGCTTTTTACGGCCTTCGGTCATAGTTGTGCCGGTTCGGGGTTCGAGTCGGCGAGTCTGTCTATCGGCTGCCAGTTCGCGCGTTCACAATCCCGCCTCACCTCAGGCCTCTTCAACTCCAGTTAGCCAGTGCAAGGTCAAGAGCTGTGGTGAAGGGCCGGGCCTCCGGCGGGCCTCGGCAACCTCAGGGAAACTAGCGCGGTTCCCTCGGGTGGCTGGGTCAGGGCTCAGCGGCGGCGGTCCCTGAGGTGGTGCGGTCCGTTCCCCACGCTCGCGTCGTCAGCCCGGGGGGTACAGCACCGGCGTCCGGGGGTAAAGTCCGCGCGCGGCGGTTGGCCATTTGACCTGCGGTTTCGCACAGCGCGAACTTGACCCCCGGCCACCGGCACTGTAGGCGAAGCCCTGCCGACGCGACCGAGGGGAACGAACCGAAAACCAGCCG
>NZ_JAAFYZ010000543.1 GCF_018274385.1 Catenulispora pinistramenti
AAGTCCGCGCGCTGCGGTTGGGTGTGTGAGCTGCGGTTTTGTGCAGCGCGAACTTGACCCCCGGCCACCGGCACTGTAGGCGAAGCCCTGCCGACGCGACCGAGGGGAACGAACCGAAAACCAGCCGGAAGAATAGCAATCACAGGGCACGTGGACACCGGTTGGTTGATGCCGCTGCCGGTGAGGGTGTGGCGGCGGGTCCGGTGGTCAGTTGGTCGAGAACATGCCCGGGTGCAGTGAAGCACGATATGGGGCATGTGCCCGCGATAACCAACCGCCAGCTCCTGATATCCCCTGGTAGACCTTGCCAGCCGCAGCATCGGCCTTGGCCGCGAGGCCAAGCAGCTATCCGCCGGCGTCCATCTGGGGAGTCGGGCCAGTCCGCACCCGCCAGCCCAGAATGCGCACCTTCGGGACTGCCGCGCTGCCAGCACCCTGACCGGCGGTTGACCTCGCCTGGCCGCCGGTACCGAACCACTGGGCTTTGCCATTCTTCCGGCTGGTTTTCGGTTCGTTCCCCTCGGTCGCGTCGGCAGGGCTTCGCCTACAGTGCCGGTGGCCGGGGGTCAAGTTC
>NZ_JAAFYZ010000544.1 GCF_018274385.1 Catenulispora pinistramenti
GGACATGCAGGTAGGCGGCGGTTTCGTACGGCGCGAACTTGACCCCCGGCCACCGGCACTGTAGGCGAAGCCCTGCCGACGCGACCGAGGGGAACGAACCGAAAACCAGCCGGAAGAATAGCAATCGAAGGGACCGACAACGCAGGTCGGCGATACGGCTGCCGGTGAGGATGCGGCGGCGGGCCAGTAGTCAGTTGGTCGAGAACATGCCCGGGTGCGGTAGGCGGCATGCCTTGGCGGCTAGACCAATCTGTCATCCGGCGGCAGCCATCTTGGCGGTCGGGCCTGTCTGTGATCCGGCGGCACCCATCTTGGCAGCCAGACGAGCCCGCGCCCACACCTGCGACCGCACCCGCCAGCCCAGAATGCGCACCTTGGCACCGCCGCGAGGTCAGCATCCTGAACCGGCGGCTGACCTTGCCGGGCCGCCGGTACCCGCACCCCCTGTTTTGTATTTCTCCGGCTGGTTTTCGGTTCGTTCCCGACCCTGTTGGTTTATTCGTCAGGTGGCAAGGGTGAGGGCGAGTTTGCCGAGGTGGCTTGTTCTGGTTCGGTCCAGGGGGTGGTGGTTCC
>NZ_JAAFYZ010000545.1 GCF_018274385.1 Catenulispora pinistramenti
GTTTTGTATTTCTCCGGCTGGTTTTCGGTTCGTTCCCCTCGGTCGCGTCGGCAGGGCTTCGCCTACAGTGCCGGTGGCCGGGGGTCAAGTTCGCGCTGTGCGAAACCGCCGCCTACCTGCATGTCCGCCGCGCGCGGACTTTACCCCCGGACACCGGTGCTGTACCCCCCGGGCTGACGACGCGACCGTGGGGAACGGACCGCACCACCTCACAAACCACAGCCGCTGAGCCCTGACCCAGCCACCCGAGGGAACCGCGCTAGTTTCCCTGAGGTTGTCGAGGCCCGCCGGAGGCCCGGCCCTTCACCACAGCTCTTGATCTTGCCTGTGCTGTTGATCTTGCTCTTGATCTGGCCTGTCCCTTGCTCCGACTTGCCGGAGTTGAAGAGGCCTGAGGTGAGGCGGGGTTGTGAACGCGGAAACCGGCAGCCGACAAACACACCCACCACCCCGAACCCCGAACCGGCACAACTATGACCGAAGGCCGTAAAAAGCTTTGAAACCCACAACGCAACCGCAACCCGCTCCGAGGAATCTCGGCCCCGCAACCCCCCTCGCCCCGAGAACACGGC
>NZ_JAAFYZ010000546.1 GCF_018274385.1 Catenulispora pinistramenti
GGGTCTTTAGTTTTGGGGGCTGGGGCTTTGCGGGCCTGGCTGCGGTTGACTTGTGGGTTTTAAATGCTTTTTACGGCCTTCGGTCATAGTTGTGCCGGTTCGGGGTTCGGGTCGGTGGGTGTGCCTGTCGGCTGCCGGTTCCCGCGTTCACAACCCCGCCCCACCTCAGGCCTCTTCAACTCCAGCAAGTCAGAGCACGAGCACAGTCAAGAGCAAGAGCAAGATCAAGAACTGTGGTGAAGGGCCGGGCCTCCGGCGGGCCTCGGCAACCTCAGGGAAACTAGCGCGGTTCCCTCGGGTGGCTGGGTGAGTCTCAGCGGCGGCGGTTCCTGAGGTGGTGCGGTCCGTTCCCCACGGTCGCGTCGTCAGCCCGGGGGGTACAGCACCGGTGTCCGGGGGTAAAGTCCGCGCGCTGCGGTTGGGTGCCTGAGCTGCGGTTTCACACGGCGCGAACTTGACCCCCGGCCACCGGCACTGTAGGCGAAGCCCTGCCGACGCGACCGAGGGGAACGACCCTGTTGGTTTATTCATCAGTGGGCTGATCTTCTAGGGTGTGGTGGTCGGCGGTGGCG
>NZ_JAAFYZ010000547.1 GCF_018274385.1 Catenulispora pinistramenti
GCGGTTAAGTGTGGGTTGGTCGAATGCGGGTTGGTTGAGCGGGGGGTGGTTGAGTGCTGGGTCCGCGGCGACCGGTGAGGCAGAGCTGATGGGGTGACTGATGTGGAGACCGGGGGGCTGATTGACCCTCGCTCGGTTTCTGCCTTAGACGATCGGCTCCTGATGGCTCCGACTATGGCTGCTCGGCGGGTCGGATCTTGGGGTCGGATCTTGGGGTCGGATCTTTTTTTGGGAGGGCTGGAGTTTTCGGGCCGGGTTGCGGCTAGCTTGTGGGTTTCAAAGCTTTTTACGGCCTTCGGTCATAGTTGTGCCGGTTCGGGGTTCGGGTCGGCGGGTCTGTATGTCGGCTGCCGGTTTCCGCGTTCACAACCCCGCCCTACCTCAGGCCTCTTCAACTCCGGCAAGTCAGATCAAGAGCAAAGGCCGGATCAAGAGCCACAAGCAAGATCAAGGTCAAGTGTGTCACGAACATGGATCGGAGCTGATGTGTAGGTAGTTGCTTCGTGATGTGGTGTTCCACGGGAGATGAAGGTTTTGTGGCCCTTCGGAGCCGTCCTCGCCGGGATG
>NZ_JAAFYZ010000548.1 GCF_018274385.1 Catenulispora pinistramenti
GGGTGACGGCCGGGATGTTGAAGTTGGTCGCGAAGGTCGGCTCGGCGATCTGCGGGATGCCGACCGGCGGCGTGGGTGCGGAGGTCGAGGCAGAGTCCGGGGCGGGAGTCGGGGTGAGCGCCGGGATGTTGAAGTTGGTCGCGAACGTCGGCTCGGCGATCTGCGGGATGCCGGCGGCGGGCTTGGGCGGGCCGAAGGCGGCGTCGACGTCGGATGCGGCGGAGGTTGGGGGCGTGGCTGCGGCGGACGGCTGTTGGCCGGTGGCCGGGTCGCCGGTCGCAGGAGGCTGACCGAATGAGGCGCCGGTTGGCTGGCCGGAGCTGGAACCCGTGTTGGCTGCGGGGGCCTGGCCGGAGCTACCCTCGGGCTCGCTGGTGGCGGCGGCTATCGAGTCGGCGACGTCGGCGGCTGCGGCGAGGCGCTTGGCTTCCTCACCGATGGGGGTGAAGCCGGCGGGGAGGCCTGCGAAGCCTGCGGGTTCGGGCTCGGGCTCGGGTTCTGGCTTGGGTTCTGGCTCCGGCGGAGTGGCTGGGGCATGGGAGGAAGTCGCGGCGCGCCAGGCTGGGA
>NZ_JAAFYZ010000549.1 GCF_018274385.1 Catenulispora pinistramenti
GTTTCGTATGGCGCGAACTTGACCCCCGGCCACCGGCACTGTAGGCGAAGCCCTGCCGACGCGACCGAGGGGAACGAACCGAAAACCAGCCGGAAGAATGGCAAAGCCCAGTGGTTCGGTACCGGCGGCTCGGCGGATTCGGCCGCTGGTCGGGCGCTGGCAGCGCGACAGTCGCAGGGTGCTCATTCTGTGCTGGCGGGTGCGGCCGCAGGTGTGGGCGCGGGCTCATCTGGCCGCCAAGATCGCCGCCGCCGGATGACAGACAGGCCTGACCACCAAGATGGCTGCCGCCGGATGACAGACGGACCCGACCACCAAGATGGCTGCCGCCGGATGACAGATAGACCGGGTCACCACGGCATGCCGCCTACCGCACCCGGGCGTGTTCTCGACCAGCTGACCACCGGCCCGCCGCCAAGGCCTCACCGGCAGCTGCATCAACCAACCGGTGTCCTCGTTCCCTGCGTTTTGTATTTCTCCGGCTGGCTTTCGGTTCGTTCCCCTCGGTCGCGTCGGCAGGGCTTCGCCTACAGTGCCGGTGGCCGGGGGTCAAGTTCGCGC
>NZ_JAAFYZ010000055.1 GCF_018274385.1 Catenulispora pinistramenti
GCCCCGCCCTCCACAAGTTCGCAGCCTGAGATCCCATATAGTCCCGGGCATGACCGCACTCACGGGGCGCTCACGGGTCTTCTCCCGTTCGGACCTGATCGTCTTCGGCCTGACCGGGCTCGCGACCGCGGGCTCGGCCGTGGTCACCCACGGGTCGCTGGCGCCGTTCCTGGTGACGGCGGTGGCTGTCACGTTGGTGGCGGCGATGGTGGGGCGGGCGGTGGATCATCTGGCGGATCGGCTCGGGGCCGGTGCGGTCGGGGTGTTGCAGGGCGCGCTGGGGAACCTGCCGGAGCTGTTCGTGTCGGTGTTCGCGCTGCGGGCCGGGCTGACCACGGTGGTCAGCTCCGCGATCATCGGCTCGATCATGGCGAACCTGCTGCTGGTGCTCGGCTTGTCGTTCGTGGTCGGCAGCGCGCGGCACGGCGTGCTGCGCTTCTCGATTCAGCGGGCGCGGCTCATCATGGGTCTGATGATCCTGTCGGTGGCGTCGATGCTGATCCCCAGCCTGGCCGCCTACATCCACTCCCCGGCGGCCGGTCACGAGGTGGCGCTGGCCCGGGTCACCGCCGTGGTGTTGCTGGTGGTCTTCGCCCTGTCGATCCCGGTGAGCCTGCGCCGCGATCTGGAGCCCACCGCTGCCGAGGGGGCGGCTGAGGTGAAGCAGGAGCTCGATGCCGCCAATCCCTGGCCGCTCTGGCTGGCCGTCACCCTGCTCGCGGTTGCCGCGCTGGCCGCCGCGTATGTCTCCGACCAGTTCGTCACGGCCCTGACTCCCGCGATGAACTCCCTGCACATCTCGCAGGCCTTCTCCGGCCTGGTGATCGTGGCGCTGGCGGGCAACGCGGTGGAGAACGCGGTCGGGGTCAAGCTGGCCTGGCAGAACAAGGCGGACCACGCGCTGTCGGTGGTGCTGAACAGCCCGCTGCAGATCGCGCTGGTCCTGGCGCCCGCCCTGGTGCTGCTGTCCCCGGTGATCGGCGGGCCGGCGTTCACCCTGGTCTTCAACCCGATGCTGGTGACCACGGTCGGGATCGCGACGTTGGCGGTGCTGTACCTGATCTCGGACGGCGAGTCGGACTGGCTGGAGGGCTCGGCGATGATCGGGCTGTACGTGTTGGTGGCGACGGCCTTCTGGTGGGGATAGTGCCGGGGTGGGAGTGTGTGTCAGGCCTCGAACTGGCCGGTGTCCATTAGCGGCCCTGGATTTCCATGGCTCGCATGGTAGGTCCGGACGGCGCGGCGGCGCCTGGCTGTTCTCCGCCGGCCGGCCGGACCTGTGGCGCTAAGCGTCGCGCCGCTTCAGCACCCACCCAGCGGCGATCAGCAACACCGCGGTCCACAGGCAGAACACTCCGAAGCCCTGCCATGCCGACAGCAGGTCGTTCGTCCCCGGTGCGGACTGCGCGACCAGGTGTCCGGCCTCCGTCGGCAGATATGCGTGGACGTGCTTGCCCAACGAGCCCGGCAGCAGCTGCGCCAGTGGGGCCAGCACCTCGACGAAGGCGATGACGCCGGTGATGGCGCCGGCGGTGTGCCGGATCAGGGTGCCGATCGCGAGGGCGAACAGGCCCAGCATCATCAGGTAGAGGCCGGCGCCGAGCAGGGCCCGCAGGACGCCCTTGTCGCCGAGGCTCACCGGGACCTTGCTGTGCAGGATCGGGGCGGCCAGGAAGAAGGCGCCGAAGGAGACGATCTCGCCGACCACGAAGGTCACCACGGCGAACACCAGCGCCTTGGCCGCGAGCATCGGTGTCCGCCTCGGTGCGGCGAGGACCGAGGCGCGGATCATGCCGGTCGAGTACTCCGAGGTGATCACCATGACGCCCAGGACGCAGATCGCCAGCTGGCCCAGGACGAATCCGGAGCCGAGGATGTTGCCGGTCGGGTCCCGTCGGTAGGCGAGCTGTTGGGTCGGGTCCATCTTCGACCACTGGCTCGTGGTCAGCCAGGTGAACAGCACCGACAGGCCCAGGGTCAGGATCACGAAGGCGAGCAGTGACCAGACCGTGGAGCGTACGCTGCGGAACTTCGTCCACTCCATCGCCAGCAGGCGCGGGAAGGCGGCCGAGCGGCGGCCCTCGGCGGGCCGGCCCGCGGACACGGTGGCCGGGGCGTCGGGAGTCGCGGCGGTCATTCGGCGGCCTCGCTTCCGGACGTCGGGACGGCCGGTTCGGCCCGGTCCTGGGAGGGCAGGGCGGCAGGTGGCGCGGCGCCTGGTGGCACGGCGCCCGGCGGTGCGAATCCCGGCGGCACCGCGTCCGCGATCCCGCCGCCAGCCGCACCGGCCCCGCCGGTCTGCGACTCCAGATCCGCGTGGTACTCGACGGATCCCCGCGTCATCTCCATGAACGCCTCCTCCAACGAGGCCCGCTGCGGGGTCAGCTCGTGCAGCACCACGCGCGCCGCGGCGGCCTTCTCGCCGATCTCCTGCGCCGTCATGCCGCGGACGATCAGCGAGCCGTCCTCGGCGGTCGCCACCGTGACGCCGTCGGCCTCACCCTCGGCCGGCGTCCGTTCCAGTTCCTTGGCGAGCTGGCTCGGCTGCGGCGTCCGGACCAGGACCGAGTGATCGGAGGAGCGCGCGATGAACGCGTCCACCGACTCGTCCGCGATCAGCGCGCCGCGGCCGATCACCACCAGGTGGTCGGCGGTCTGCGCCATCTCGCTCATCAGGTGGGAGGAGACGAAGATGGTCTTCCCGGCGGCGGCCAGCGCCTTCATCAGGTTCCTGATCCACAGCACGCCCTCCGGGTCGAGCCCGTTGACCGGCTCGTCCAGGATCAGCACCTGCGGGTCGCCGAGCAGCGCCGCGGCGATGCCCAGCCGCTGGCCCATGCCCAGCGAGAAGCCGCCGGCCCGCTTCTTGGCCACCTCGGTCAGCCCGACCAGGGCCAGTGACTCCTCCACCCGCTTGCGGGGCAGGCCCTGGCTCTGTGCCAGGCACAGCAGGTGGTTGTAGGCCGAGCGGCCGGTGTGGACGGCTCGGGCTTCCAGCAGCGCCCCGACTTTGCGCAGCGGCTCGCGCAGGTCCGCGTACCGGACGCCGTCGATCGTCGCGGTGCCGGACTGCGGCCGGTCCAGGCCCAGGATCAGCCGCATCGTGGTGGATTTGCCGGCCCCGTTCGGGCCCAGGAACCCGGTGATCCGTCCCGGTTGCACCGAGAACGTCAGGTGATCGACGGCGGTTTTGGCCCCGTACCGCTTAGACAGGTCGTGCACTTCGATCACGGCGGCCCCCTCAGACAGCGCGAGACGGAGCCAGCGACCCCTGGCCCCGCCTCGAAGCTTACTGAAAACGCCTGGGAAAACCGCGTCTACGCGTCCTTGCTCCGCATCACGATTGCGCCACCGATCACGGCCGCGGCGGCATAAGCGGCGAACACCCCGAACCCGGCCCACGGCGAGAGCATGTCGTCGGCCGGCCTGGTGGCGATGATCTGCAGCCCGGCGTTGAACGGAATCCACTTGGCGATGTCGGTGTGCCAGTTCCCCGGCAGGAACTGCACCAGGATGAACAGGATGAACAGCACCCCGACCGAGGACGTGATGGCCCCGGCGGTGTGCCGCAGGATCGCGCCGAGCCCGAAGGCCAGCAGCGCGGTGCCCGCCATGTACAAGCCGCCGCCGAACACCGCGCGCAGTACGCCGTGGTCGCCCAGGGCCACATGGATGTGGTGGCCGGAGTAGATGCCGGAGGCGATGAAGAAGGACACGAACGAGCAGATCAGCCCGACCGCCAGCGCCACCGCCGTGACGATCGTGGCCTTGGCCCAGAACAGCGTGGCCCGGCGCGGCTGGCTGGTCAGCGAGGTGCGGATCATGCCGGTGCTGTACTCGGCGGTGATCGCCATCGCGCCGAAGACCACGATCACCAGCTGCCCGAAGAACAGGCCGGACATGGAGATCGCGGTCCAGTCGTCGCTGCCGTCGCTGCTGGGGTGGCTCGAGGAGCCGAAGGCGATCAGGACGCTCAGGCCGATGGTGAGCACGATGGTGATCAGCAGGGTCCAGAAGGTGGAGCGGACGGTGCGGATCTTGGTCCACTCCGAGCGCAGGGCGGTGCCGAAGGTGGCCTTCGCGCCCGGGAAGCGGTCGGGGCCGGCGGCGTCGACCTGGCCGGCCGCGCCGTGCCGGCCGGGGTTTCCGGGCTGGCCGTAGTGGCCGGGAGCCCCGGGCTGGCCGCCGAAGCCGGCGTCGGCCGGCACCGGCTGGCCCGGTGCGTATCCCGGGGCCGCCTGCATCGGCGCCTGTCCGGGTGCGGTGTTCGGTACGGCGTTCTGCGCGGCGGCGTATCCCGGCCCGTAACCCGGCCCGTAACCCGGCCCGGGCTGGGCCGCCGCCTGGTCCTGCGGCGCGAAGCCCGGGTTCTGCGGCTGCCCGGTCTGCGAGGGGGTGCTCATCTCAACGGGCTCCGATCATCTGGCCGGGGTTCTGGCCGGGGGCGTACGGGTTCTGCGATGCTCCGGGTCCGCCTGGACCAGCGGGACCGCCGGGTCCACCGGGACCGCCCGGTCCGTAGCCGCCGACGCCGGCCGCGCGGTACTCGACCTCGTCCTTGGTCATCTCCATGAAGGCCTCTTCCAGCGAGGCCTGGTGCGGCGCGAGTTCGTGCACCCGGATCTGGTTGTCGAAGGCCAGGTCGCCGATCTGCTGCGGGCTGGCGCCGCGCACCGTGATCAGGCCGCCGGCGTCGTTGGTGACCCGCGCGCCCTTACTGGCCAGCAGCTGCATCAGCTGCATGGCGTCCGGGGTGCGGACCGTGACCGTCTGCTCGGAGTTGCGGGAGATGAACTCCTGCACCGAGCAGTCCGCCTGCAGTTTGCCCCGGCCGATCACGATCAGGTGGTCGGCGGTGTGCTCCATCTCGGACATCAGGTGCGAGGAGACGAAGACCGTGCGGCCCTCGGAGGCCAGCTTGCGCATGAACTCGCGGATCCAGCGGATGCCGTCCGGGTCCAGGCCGTTGACCGGCTCGTCGAACATCAGCACCTTGGGGTCGCCGAGCAGCGCCGCGGCGATGCCCAGCCGCTGGCCCATGCCCAGCGAGAATCCCCCCGAGCGCTTCTTGGCCACCTCGCGCAGGCCGGTCAGCTCCAGCACCTCCTTGACCCGGCGGGCCGGCAGGTGGTTGGACTGCGCCAGGCACAGCAGGTGGTTGTAGGCGGTGCGGCCGCCGTGGATCGCCTTGGCGTCCAGCAATGCGCCGACCTCGCGCATCGGGGCCACGGCCTTGGCATAGGGGCGGCCGTTGACGGTGACCGTGCCGGACGTCGGAGCGTCCAGGCCCAGGATCATCCGCATGGTCGTCGACTTTCCGGCGCCGTTCGGACCGAGGAAGCCGGTCACCACCCCCGGACGCACGGTGAACGTCAAGCCGTCGACGGCTTTCTTGTCGCCGTACTGTTTGGTGAGCCCTGTTGCTTCGATCATGCGATAGACCGTATCGGCGTTGAGTAGGGCCCGTCGTCGCCCTTAGGTCTTTCGTTACCAGGTCAGGTATTAGCCCTTAGTAGGGGGAGGTACCGTTGATCGCGATGAGCACCGACATCCGCGCCACCACCATCCTGCCGGCCGAGCGCCGGCCGGTGACCCTGACCACCGCCGACGGCCTGGAGTTGGTCGGCGAGCTGGCGCTGCCCCCGGACGGCCGCACCCCGGCCGGCACTCTGGTCACACTGCACCCGCTGCCCACCCACGGCGGCTTCATGGACAGCCATATCTACCGCAAGGCGGCCTGGCGGCTGCCGGCGCTGGCGGACCTGGCGGTCCTGCGCTTCAACACCCGCGGCACGGTCTCGCCGGCCGGCCGGAGCCAGGGCGAGTTCGACCACGCGGTGGGGGAGCGGTTCGACGTGGAGGCCGCGATCGAGTTCGCGGACTACGAGGACCTGCCGAACCGCTGGCTGATCGGCTGGTCGTTCGGGACCGACCTGGCGCTGATGTACGGCGAGGACCCCTCGATCGACGGCCTGATCCTGCTCTCGCCGCCGTTGCGCTACTCGCGGCCGGAGGATCTGGACCGCTGGGGCGCCTCCGGCAAGCCGGTCGTGGCGCTGGTGCCGGAGTTCGACGACTACCTGCGGCCGGCTCAGGCGCGGGAGCGGTTCGCCCGCATCCCGCAGGCCGAGGTGATCGGCGTCGACGGCGCGAAGCACCTGTGGGTCGGCGAGAAGTACGTACAGCGTGTGCACAACGAGATCGTCAAGCGCGTGAACCCGGCGGCTTGTCCGCTGGCCACCACGTGGGACGGACCGTTCGAGACGTTCGCCGAGTAGCCGATATCCGGTTGGCGCGGACCGGCCGGATGACGATCATCGAGGCATGGACACCTCACGCCAGAGCGCCGACCGCGGTTCCGGGAGCTCCGATCCGCGGATCATCCAGTGCTACAGCCACGGCCGCGTGGTGCAGATGCCTTCTTTGCGGGCCCGGAGCCAGGAGCTGCGCGACAAGCTGCTGAAGCACATCGCCGCCCGGGCCTTCGAGCCGGGACGCGCGTACAGCGAGCAGGAAGTCAACGCGGCGCTGATGCCCGTCTTCGACGACTACGTGGCGCTGCGCCGCTACCTCGTCGAGAGCCGGCACCTCACGCGGGATCAGGCCGGGCGGGAGTATCGCCTGCCGGTCCAGACCCCGACCGCTGTTCCGGCCCAGGGCTAGCCGGCGGTTCCGACGTCGGAGTGCCGGGCGGCTGCGCGTCCGGGTCGCGGTCCTGGGCCGGCAGCACGACCTGGCGCACGATCACCAGCAGCCCGGCGGTCAGCGGGATGAACAGCAGCGCGCCGGAGACGCCCAGGATGGTGTAACCGGCCAGCGCCGCTATCACCGCGACCGCCGGCGGCAGGTCGACGGTCCGGGACATCACGCGCGGGTAGATCAGGTAGTTCTCCAGCTGCTGGTAGAGCACGAAGAAGATCAGGGCCGCGAGCGCCTTGACCGGCGAGTCCAGCAGCAGGATGACGGCGCAGGCCAGGAACGCGCCGAAGGTCGCGCCGATGATCGGGATCAGGTCGGTGAGCCCGACCAGCAGGGCCAGCGGCAAAGCGAAGCGCACGCCCATAATGGACATCGCCAGCCAGCTGGCCAGGGTGGCGCAAGTGGAGACGACCAGCGCTCCGGAGACGTAGCCGCCGACCCGGTTCAGCACCCGGTCGGTCAGGTCCGCGGCCCGCTCGCGGCGGGAGCGGGGGACGAGCTTGAGGCCGCCGGAGGTCATGGACGGCAGCGAGCCGAGGAAGTACAGCGTCAGCATCAGGATCGTGAAGGCCTTGAAGACGCTGGTGAGCACCGCCTTGCCGAAACCGAACGCGCCGCCGGCCAGCGTCTTGGTGGTGTCGGCGGTGCTGAACCAGTTCTGCAGCTTCGTGATCAGGTGGTACTTCTTGTCCAGCCGCTGGATCGTGGAGTTGTCCTGCAGCTTCTTCAAGCCGTCGGGCACGCCGTTGTGGATCAGGGACGAGGTCTGGTCGGTCAGCGGCTTGGCGATGACGACGATGAAGCCGGCGAACAGAGCCAGCACCGCCAGTGCCACGATCGTCACGGCCCACCGCCGGTGGAACCCGCGCCCGGTGAGCATCTCCACGAACGGATTGAGCCCGGCGGCCAGCACCAGCGCCATGGTGATCATGACGATGATGTCGACGACGTTGGTGAGCGTCCGGCCCAGATAGTAGGCGCCCAGCACACCGAACCCGCCGACCAGCCCGATCGCGAACGGCGGCGTCCGGGTCAGCGCGGGCTTGGCCGCCGCCCGGGACGCCGAGGCGCTGCTCGCGCTTGCGGACTCGGCGGGAACCTGATCGGCGGCGGTCATGGGGGGAGTTTAGTTGAGGCGCGGGTCGCCAGGCCGGTTGCGGACCGGCGTCGCCGGTGGCCGTCCGCCGAACGATTTCCCAACTCGGGCAACTACCGCGCACCGGGCCCGGGTCTGCATGGTCGAAGGAGGTGCCGATGAGAGCCGAGGACGAGGCAGAGTTCCGCGAGTACGTGGCCGGCCGCTGGACGTGGCTGGTAAGGGCCGCGGCGCTGCTCACAGGGGATCCGTGGCACGCGGAGGATCTGGCGCAGACGGCTTTGGTGCGGGTGTTCGCTTCGTGGTCGCGGGTCCGCACGGCCCAGGACATGGACGCGTACACCATGCGGATCCTGATCAACCAGAACAAAAACCGCTTCCGGAGGCGGCGGGTCGTTGAGGATCTGACGGCCGCGGTGCCCGAGCGCGGCGGCGGGGACCCGACCTCGCGGGTGGATCAGCGGGCCGGTCTGTTGGCCGCGCTGGCCTCGCTTCCGAAGCGGCAGCGCGAAGTCGTGGTGCTGCGGTACTGGGAGGACTACAGCGAGGCGCAGACGGCGCGGATCCTCGGCTGTTCGGTCGGCACCGTGAAGAGCCAGTCGTCCAAGGCGCTGGCCAAGTTGCGCACGCACGCCTCGGTGCTGGCGTCGCGCTGAATCACCAACCCACCCATCCAGCACGGAAGACGGGAATCCATGAACGACGAAGAATTCGACGGCTCCGCGGTGCGCGAGCTGTTCGCCCCCGCGGTCGCCGACCGCGGTCTGACCTCGGCCCCGACCGACGCCATCGTCGCCGCCGGGCGCCGCCGCATCGTCGGGCGCCGGGCCGCCGTCGCCGGCGGGGCGCTGGCGATCGTGGCCGCGGTGCCGCTGGCCGCCACGGCCATCGCCGCCGGGCCCGACCAGGCGGGCAGCACGACGAACGCGGCGAGCAACACGGGCACCACGAAGGCTCCCGGCCTCCTCGCCCCGCCGGACGCCAAAACCCTGACGAAGGGCGTCGGCGTCGGCGACAGCGGCGCGCCCAGCAGCCCCGCCAAGAGCGACACCGGCGGCGACCCCGCCGGTCTGCCGACCAAGCCGACCGTCGTGGCCACCGGAAGCATCGAGGGCCACACCTGGACGGTCACCTTCGAGACGATCCCAGGCAACAACGCTCTGACCGCCGGGGACAAGTGCCTCGGGCTCGTCCTCACCGTGGACGGTCACACCTCGTCCATCAACCCGTCGATGGGGCCCTACTGTCTGCCGGTCAAGTATGAAGGCCCCTCGGGCCTCATGTGGGCCATCCAGTACACCCTGAAGTACTACTACCCCAGCGGTGCGGGCACCCTGCAGATGGGCATGGTCCCGGCCAACGTGGCGAAGGTCGTCGCGCACGTGGACGGCCTGGCCCCGGTCTCGGCCGCCACGATCCCGGCGCCCGGCCTGAACGACGAGGCGTTCTATTTCCTGCCGATCCCCAAGGACGATCAGGGCTTCCGCGTGTCCTTCGACGAGTACGACACGCAGGGCGTGAAGATCGGCAGCTTCAACAACTGGACGCCGGCTCCGGGCCAGCCGCCGAACCCGACGAACACGAAGTAGCCGAAGCAGCCGAAGTGTCTGAAGTGTCTGAAGTAGCGGAAGTAACTGAAGCAGCCGAAACAGTGGGCTGATAGAAGCCCGGCGCGAACGCGGCGCACCAAAGCGCACCGAAGCGCTTCGCGCCGGAACGCAAAAGCGCCCCCGGACCCACCCAGAGGGTCCGGGGGCGCGCTCGCGACGTCTGCCGAAACCGGCTTTCCCGATCGGTGTCGGCAGCTCTGCTGCGAGCGCCGGTCGTCCGCTGCCGCCGGGGTTTCGGACTGAAACCCTTCAGGCTCGGGCCGATGCCGGCGCCGCCTGTTGTCCGCCCGTCAAACGATCCCGCAAACGATCCCGCAAGCGATCCCGATCCGCCCCCGCCGGCCGGTGCACCACAACCGCCGGCGGGGGCGAAGACTCAGCGCTGCGCCGGGATCGCCGCGTCGTCGGCCTGCTCCAGCTCGTCCTCGGCCTCGTTCAGCGCCGCCAGGGCGTTGACGTTGACCGCGCCGCCGGTCAGCGTGGCCAGCATCTCGCGCACGTTGTGCAGCTGCGCGTTGATGCTGTCGCGGCGGTGGGTCAGCGCCGCCAGCTCGCGCTCGGCCTCGCTGCGGATGCGGTCGGTCTTGCTGCGCGCGTCGGCGATGATGTCGTCGGCCTGGCGCTGCGCGGTCTCGATCGTGGACCGGGCCCGGCGCTCGGCGTCGGTGCGCATCTTCTCGGCCTCCAGGCGCAGCTGCTCGGCCCGGTTCTCGATCTCGGCCAGCCGCTTCTCGGCCTTGGCCTGGCGCGCGGCCAGGTCCCGCTCGGACTGCTCGCGGCGCTTGGCCAGCTTGGTCTCGAAGTCGGTGGCGGCCGCCGCGGCCTTGGCGCGGGTCTCCTCGAAGAGGGCTTCGGCCTCCTCGCGCTTGGTCGCCGCGTCCTTGGCGGCGGTGGCGCGGACCTGGTTGGCGTCGTCCTTGGCCTTCTCGACGATCCGCACGGCCTCTTCGTCCGCCTTGGCCTTGCGGTCCTTGGCGTACTGCTCGGCGTCGGTGCGGACCTTCATGGCGGCCTGGTCGGCCAGCTCGCGGTGCGCGTCGGCGGCCCGGCGGGCCTCCTCGCGCAGGTCCTTCGCCTCTTCCTCGGCCAGGCGCAGGATCTTCTCCACGCGCGCGCCGAGACCGGCGTAGCTCGGCTCGCTGTCGGCGAGCTGCGCCTGCACGGTCTGGTTCTCCAGGTGCAGTTCCTCGATGCGCTTCTCCAGCGAGCCTGACCGGGAGTGAGCGGCGTCCCGCTCGGCGATCAGCTTGGTGATTCGGTCGTTGACCTGAACCGGGTCGTACCCGCGGCGCACTTGCTCGAAGCCGTGCGGCGAATGCATGTCGCTCATGAGATCCCTGTCGCGATTCACTGGCCCGCGTCGGGCCGGGGGTGAGTGAACAATCTACAAGTGGCGGTGAAGGTGTACCGGGCTGTGGTGGTGTAAGGGGAATCCTGGCACGAAACCCGCCGGTCTTCGACCGGGTGTGCCGTAATCGAACAAACGAACCCGGCAAACCCGCCCTATCGAGTGCATTAGCTGATCATGCGTCACGGGCCGTGGACCAACACATACCGGGTGTCGTGGTGCGGCGGGGACGGCGGAACAGACACGCTTCTCAGTCCTCCGACGGCGGCCCGACGGGAACGGAGACCGAGGTCGCCAGCGCGTCCAGCACCCCGTGCACCCGCGACATCTCCGCCTTGATCTCCTGCTTGCGCACCTCGATCTCCTCGACCTCGCGCTTGGCGTCGGCCCGCAGCCGCTCGGTCTCCTCCTTGGCCTTCTCGACCAGTTGCTCGGCCAGCTCCCGCGCCTCCGCGACGGTCTCAGCGGCCTGCTTGCGCGCGGTGGCCAGGGCGGTCTCGGCCTTGGAGTTGGCCTGCTCGCGGGTCTCCAGCGCCTTCTTGTCGGCGGCTTCCAGCACCCCGTCCGCGGTCCGCCTTATCCGCTCGACATCGGCCTTGGCCGCGGCGGTGACGCGCTCGGCCTCGGCCTCGGCGGTCGAGGTGACGCGCGTGGACTCATCGCGCGCCGCCGAGAGCATCTTGTCGACCTCGTTCTCGCTGTCGGCGCGCACCTTCACGGCCTCCGAGCGGGCCATCGCGACCAGCTTGTCGGCGTCCCGGCCGGCCGATTCCAGCTTGCGGCCGGTCTCCTCGCGGGCGTCGCTGCGGATCTTGTCGGCGTCGGCCCGGGCCGCCTCGGCGCTGGCCGCCGACTCGTGGTGGATCCGCTCGGACTCCGACTTCGCGGCCTTCACCATGGTGTCGGCCTTGGTCCGGGACTCGGCCAAGGTGGCCTCGGCCTCGGCCCGCATCGCGGCGGCGTCGCGGCGGGCCTCGGCGCGGACCTGGACCGCCTCCTCGGCGGCCTCCACCCCGAGCACCGCGGCGGCCGCCTCGGCCTCGCCCCGGATCCGCTCGGCGTCGCCGAGCTGGCGGTCGGCGGCGGTCTGCGCCTCCTCCACTATCCCGGCGACCTCGGCGCGCACGGCGGTCGCGTACCGCGTGCCCTCCTCGCCGATCTTGCGCGCCTCGGCCTGCGCCGCTTCCATCGTCTCGTTGGCCACGGCCTCGGCGGCCTGCCGGGTCTGCGTGGAATAGGAGTCGGCCTCGGCGCGGGTGACCTGTGCGGCGCGGTCGGAATCGGCCTTGGTCTTGGTCGCGTACGCCTCGGTCTCGGCCCGCAGCGCGTTCGCGTAGTCGTCGGCCGTGGTGCGGGTGATCTCCCCGGCCCGCTCCGAATCAGCCTTCGTCTTCGCCGCGTACACGTCGGCGGCGGCGCGCGTGGTGTGCGAGTACTTCTCCGCCTCGCCCCGCGCCTCGTCGGCGGCGCGGTCGGAGTCGGCCTTGGTCTGCGCCGCGTAGGCGTCGGCCTCGCCGCGCACCGCGGCCGAGTAGTTCTCGGTCTCGATGCGGAGGTTCTCGGCGGCCTGCTCGGAGTCGGCCTTGACCTTGGCGGCGTAGGCGTCGGCCTCGCCGCGCACCGCGGCCGAGTAGTTCTCGGTCTCGATGCGGAGGTTCTCGGCGACTTGCTCGGAGTCGGCCTTGGTCTTGGCCGCGTACGCGTCCGCCTCGGCCCGGACGCCGTTCGCGTAGTTCTCGGTCTCGGTCCGGAGGTTGTCCGCGACGTGCTCGGAATCGGCCTTGGTCTTCGCGGCATACGCGTCGGCCTCGGCCCGCACCCCGGTCGAGTAGTTGTCGGTGTCGGCCTGGAGCCGCTCGGAGGCGAGCTCGGAGTCCGCCTTCGTCTTGGCCGCGTACGCGTCGGCGTCGGACTTGGTGCCCTCCGAGTACGAGTCCGCCTCGCCCCGGGTCTGCGCCGAGTACTGGTCGGCGGCCAGCTGCATCTGCTGGGCGTAGGCGTCGGCGTCCGCGCGGACCTTGCCGGACTCGGCGTCGATCGTGGCCCGGGTCTGCGCGGCGTAGGTATCAGCGTCCTGCCGTACCGTCAGCGAGTACGCCTCGGTGTCCGCGCGCAGCTTGTCGGCCTCGGCCTTGACCGCGTTGCGGGTGTTGTCCGCGTAGGTGTCCGCCTCGCCGCGGGTGTTGCTGGCGTAGGTGTCGGCCTCGCCCCGGGTGTTCTGCGAGTAGTGGTCCGCCTCTTCGCGGACCTTCGCGGTCTCGGTGTCCGAGCGCGCCTGCGCCTCGTCGATCCGGGCCTGGGCCTTCTCGCGCAGCCGCTGGATCTCCTCGCGGGCGCCGTTCTGCATGGCCTGGACACCGGCCTCGGTGTCGACCCGCAGTTGCTCGGCGGCGGTGTGCGCCTCATCGTGTGCCTGCTGGGCCGCCGAGTGCAGTTCGCTGGCCTGCGCGTGCAGCGCCTCGATCTGGCCGCGCAGCGGGGCCACGTCCTCCTCGGCGGCGACCCGGGTGGCCTCGGCGTCGGCCTGGCCCTTGCCGATCAGCTCCTCGACGGTCCGGGCCACCTGGTCCAGCCGCGTGGCCGCCTGCTCCTCGGCCTCGGCCAGGATCCGGGCGGCGTTCCCGGTGACCTGGTCGGCGTCGGTGCGCGCCTCGGCCCGCATCCGCGCGGCGTCGTTCGCCGCCTCCTGGCGCGCCTGCCGCGCGTTCGCCTCGGCCTCGGCCCGCTGGTGCTGCGCCGCCGCCTCGGCCTCGCCGCGTACCCGCATCGCCTCGGCGCTGGACTCCGCGCGGATCCGCTCGGCCTGCGCGCCGGATTCCATCAGCATCCGCGAGGCCTCGGCACGCGCGGAGTTCACCGTGGCCTCGGCCTCGGACTTGGCGGTGCCGCGGATCTGCGCGGCGTGCTCCTGGGCCTGGGCGGCCTGGCCGCCGGCCGCGGCCAGCACCCGCTCGGCCTCGGCGTTGGCCGCCTCGCGGGTCTTCTCGGCCTCGGCGCGCGCCGTGGTCCGCATGTTCTCGGTCTCCATGCGGACGTGCTCGATGGCCTGCGCGGTCTCCATCGCTATCCGGTCGCGGCCGGCCTCGACCTCGCCCCGGGCCGCCTCGATGATCCGGCCGCGGTGCGCCTCGGTGTCCGAGCGGACCTTCTCGGCCCACGCGGCCATCTCGTTGACCTGAGCCTCGGCCTGCTGCCGCTTCTCGGTCAGCTCGCGGTCCAGCGACTGCCGGCGGTTGCCGACCTCGGTGTGCCACTCGGCTTCCAGCTCCGCGGACCGGTGCGCGGCCTCCTCCAGGAGCCGGGCCGTCTTCGCGCGGGACTCGCGCAGCTCGCGCTCGGCGGCCGCGCGGACCTGGTCGGCCTGGATCTGGGCGTTGCGGAGCATCTGCTCCACCTGCCCGGAGATGTTGTCGAAGCGCGGCTGCGCGGCCAGCCGGCGCTGCTCGTGCAGCTTGGAGCGCAGGACCTCGATCTGGTAGCGCAGGTCCTCGGTGTCGGTCAGCGCCTCGTCGCGCGCGGTGCGGAGCTTGTCGAGCTCCTTCTCCATCTCCGAGAACGTGGCCTCGACGTCGTGCTTGTCGTAGCCGCCGGTGTCGTAGCCGCCGTCGTCCCAGGAGTCGCCGGGGGCCGCCGAGCGCGAACGCGGCGGGTAGTCGCCCGACTGCGAGGGGTTCGCGCCCCGGCGCGCGTGGGAGCCGCGATCGCCGGCACGGTCGCCGTAGCGATCCGTGCTGCGTTCGTCGAGCCGCCCTGGTCCCATGACAGTGAATCGTGTCAGATTTCCGGCCGGATGACACCTAGTCGGGCCGGGGAATGAGTAGAGGCTTCGGATCGTACCAGGCCCGGCTCCCATGCCCGCTCAAGTCGGGCATCTCCCACCAGAATCAGTACCTTGTGGAAGGTTCGCAGGCCGCGGCCGTATGGTCGCTCTCCGCTGTCCACCTGTTACTGCTCGTTCCGATCCGGGTCGAAAGGCCGAGCGAAGGCGTCCTGCGCCTTCGCCCGGCCCGAAGAAATCACCCGTGCCTCACACGTTCCGGAACCGGTTGATCGCCGGCAGCAACCGGGCCCGCTTGGCCTCGTCGCGCACTCCCAGCCCCTCCTGCGGGGCCAGACACAGCACGCCGACCTTGCCCTGGTGCAGGTTCTGGTGGACGTCGTACGCCGCCTGTCCGGTCTCGTCCAGCGCGTAGGTCTTCGACAGGGTGGGGTGGATCATCCCCTTGTCGATGAGCCGGTTCGCCTCCCAGGCCTCGCGGTAGTTGGCGAAGTGCGAGCCGATGATGCTCTTGAGGTTCATCCACAGGTAGCGGTTGTCGTAGCTGTGGTTGAAGCCGGAGGTGGACGCGCAGGTGACGATCTTCCCGCCGCGCTTGGCCACGTAGACGCTGGCGCCGAAGGTCTCCCGGCCCGGGTGCTCGAAGACGATGTCCGGGTCTTCCCCGCCGGTCAGTTCCCTGATGCGGGCGCCGAAGCGCTGCCACTCCTTGGGATCCTGCTCCGTCTCGCTCTTCCAGAACTTGTAGCCCTCGGCCTTGCGATCGATGATCAGCTCGGCGCCCATCGCCCGGCAGATCTCGGCCTTGTCCGGCGAGGAGACCACGCAGACCGGGATCGCGCCGCCGTTGAGCGCCATCTGCGTCGCGTAGCTGCCCAGGCCGCCGGAGGCGCCCCAGACCAGCACCACGTCGCCCTGCTTCATCGCGGCGCCGTTCTTGGAGACCAGCTGCCGGTAGGCGGTGGAGTTCACCAGGCCGGGGGAGGCGGCCTCCTCCCAGGTCAGGTGGGCGGGCTTGGGCATCAGCTGGTTGGACTTCACCAGCGCCAGGTGCGCCAGGCCGCCGAAGTTGGTCTCGAAGCCCCAGATCCGCTGCTGCGGGTCGAGCATGGTGTCGTCGTGGCCCTCGGCGTCCTCCAGCTCCACGCTCAGGCAGTGCGCGACGACCTCGTCGCCGGGCTTCCACTTGTTGACGCCGGGACCGGTGCGCAGCACGACGCCGGCCAGGTCCGAGCCGATCACGTGGTAGGGCAGGTCGTGGCGGCGGGTGAGTTCGCTCACCTTGCCGTAGCGCTTGAGGAAGCTGAAGGTGCTGACCGGCTCGAAGATCGAGGTCCACACCGAGTTGTAGTTGATGGCGCTGGCCATCACCGCGACGATCGCCTCGCCCGGACCCAGCTCCGGCGTCGCCACGTCCTCCACGTGGAGCGAGCGCCGCGGGTCCTTGTCCCGGCTGGCCAGGCCGGCGAACATCTCGGCCTCGTCGGCGTGCACCGTGACCGCGCGATAGGACTCAGGAAGCTTTAGGTGCGCGAAGTCCTCGGCGGGAGTGTTCCCCGCTTGGATAGCGGCGAGTATTTCTGCTGTCTCGTTCTGCATCGTCGGCCTCCAGGGGTCGGCGGCGTCGAGGGCTGTGGCTTGCCGTCTGTGAGGGCAGTACGGCAGTCGGCCCTGGGAAGTGAGGGAGCGTTGGGCTACTCACTGGTAACTATGGCGCTCCGCCGACACCCTGGCTAGGTGGGCCTTGTCACAGATTCAAAGCGGTCCCTATCAGCCTGCAACATCTTGACGTCATAGGCGACGGCAGTGATAACGGTGCGCGGTCACGTAGCCGAGGGACGCATAGAGCGCAAGCGCGGGAGCGTTCCCGTCCTCGACTTCCAGATAGGTGTCCCCGGCACCGTGCGCGGCGGCGAACGCCAGCAGGTCCCGCATGACGATCCGCGCCAGCCCGCGCCGCCGTGCGGCTTCCACGGTGGCGAGCGCGGCGATCCCGGCATAGCCCGTTCCGGTGTCAATGGCGACGCGGCCGACAGAGAGGGCTTGTCCGTTGTCGCCGCGCACCACCGCGAAGGCGATCAGCGCGTCGCCAGAGGTGAGGAGGGTCTTGAACTCGGGGATGCCGCGACCGCGGAGGTAGGCCGCGAAGTAGTCCTCAGGGAGTTCTGTGGTGACTTCGGCTACATGACGGGCGTCTGTAGAACTCTTAAGGGTTTCCAACACGGGCCCCAATGGCGCGGTCTGGCGCAGGGCGGGGCGATGGGTTTCGGTGAAGCCGAGATCGGTGATCTCGCGGTCTAGCGGACTGCCGTCGATCGTCTGCACCATGCCGGGGAGAGCACGCTCTGCGAACCATTCCCGAACCGCTTCCAGAGTCTGGGGCAGCGGCATTCCGGAATCCCCTAGAGGGAGTGCAGCGTTGGCGCGCGAGGTACGTCCGCCCGCGGCACGTACTTCCCAGCCGCCTATATAGGCGCGTTCTGCGAAACCCCATCCAGTCGCGGCGACGGCTTGAAGATCCATACCCCGACGCTAGTACGGGTCGGTTCCCTCACGCCGCCAGGTATCGCGATACGGCCATGGCCTCAGCGCGGTACCCCCAGGAATCAATCATCTAGCGCCGGGGGCGCTCGCGGGTCGCCGCGATATGCAGGTCCACCCCGTCGAGGATGCGGCCGAGCCCGAACTCCAGCGCCTGGTCCTGTCCGCCGTGCGCCGCCACCTCGGCGAACGCCGCGGACAGGGCCGGGTACCGGTCCTGATGGCGGTCGAGGATCAGCCCGACCGTGGCGTGGAAAGCCTGCTCCGGTTTGCCGTCGCCGCCCACGCTCTGCTGCGCCGTGGCGCGCACGTGCCCGGCGAGGGTGGCGGCCACGTCGAACTTCTCGGCACCGGGCAGGCCCGTGCCGGCCAGGGACTGCACCGCCTGCTCAAGCCAGGCCACCTCGTTCGGGCCGAGCGGGCGGATCCCGACCGTCGCCTCAAGCGTCCACGGGTGCGCGACGAAGCGTTCGAACAAGCGCCGGGCCCAGAGTTCGAGGCTGGGCCGCCAGCCCTCAGTGCCAGAGGGGAGCGCCGGCGGGGCGCCGAACCCGATATCGGTCATCAGGGCGACGAGTTCGACCTTGCCGGGCACGTACCGGTAGAGCGCCATCTTGGTGTAGCCCAGTGCGGCGGCGACGTTCTGCATGGTCACCGCGGCCAGACCGTCGGCGTCGGCCAGGCCCATACCCGCGCGGGCGATGGTCTCCAGGGTGAGCGCCGGTTTGGGACCCCGTTTCGGCGCCGGGCGCTCGCTCCACAGCAGCTCCAGTGCGGCGGCCAGGGTGTCGCCGCCGGCTTCGGCGGCGGTGTCCTTCTTGCCGATCTCGATCTCGTTCCCGGCTGCGCCCATGCTCGGCTCCCGCGGTGGATTCTCGGCTTGACGGCACAGCGTCCATCATACACTGTATCCGTAGGACACAGTTTAGTTCCCGAAGGAGACTCCATGAGCGGCTCGGCGTTGAAAGACATGCGCATCCTGATCTCCGGCGCCGGGGTCGGTGGCCCCGCGCTCGCCTTCTGGCTGGCGCGCCGTGGCGCCGAGGTGACGGTGGTCGAACGTGCCCCCGCGCTGCGGACCGGCGGCTCCGCGGTGGACTTCCGCGGTCCGACGCACTTGGGCGTGCTCGAACTGACCGGAGTGCTCCAGGACCTGCGCGAGCTGCAAACACATGGCGGGGCCATGCGTTTCGTCGACAAGCACGGCCGGCAGACGTTCGAACTGCCCACCGATTTCGCCGGCGGCGACGTCGAGGTCTACCGCGGCGATCTGTCCCGCGTGCTCTACCAGCGAAGCCTCGCACCGGATGCGGGAGGACGGGTCGACTACGTATTCGGCGACACGCTCACCGGTCTGACCGAGACCGCCGATGCCGTGCACGCCGTATTCGAGAAGTCCGCGGATCGCCGTTTCGACCTCGTCATCGGCGCCGACGGCATGCACTCGGCGGTGCGCAGGCTCGCCTTCGGGCCCGAGGAGCAGTTCGTGCACAATCTCGGCTACTGCATCAGCGGCTGGGACCTGCCGAACCACCTCGGTCTGGGCAGCACCGCGCTGCACTACAACGTGCCGGGCCGGATGGCCGCGGCGGGCGCGAACGTCCGCGACCCCGGACAGGCCAAGGCCGTCTTCGTCTTCGCCACCAAGGACACCGCGCTCGCCCGGGCCGGACTCGATCGGCAGAAGCAGGCACTGCGAGCGGCCTTCGGCGGGCTCGGCTGGCAGGTGCCGGCGCTGCTGGACTCCCTGGACCAGGTCACCGAGCTGTACTTCGACGCGATAGCGCGGACGAAGCCGTCGAACTACACGAGCGGCCGGATCGCGCTGCTCGGCGACGCGGCCTGGGGCGTGACCCTCGGCGGCATGGGGGTGGGCACCGCGGTCGTGGGCGCGTACGTGCTGGCCGGGGAACTGGCCTCGGCCGGCGGCGAGCATCGCACCGCCTTCGCGAAGTACGAACAGCGCATGCACGGGTACGCGGGACGCTGGCGGAAGTCGGCCAATCCCGGCAAGTTCCTGGCCCCGGGCAGCCGGGCCGGCCTGTGGACCCGCGACGCCCTGTTCAAGCGCAAGGCGGTCCAGCGCATGCTGGTGTCCAGCACGAAATCCGTGGCCACCGAGCACGGCCTGCCCCAGTATCCGGAGCCGTAGAGCCGGAGCCTTAGAGAAGCGTAGAGAAGGAAGTCTCCTTGGGAGATCAGGCGGCCGGCCCGAAGCGCTCCGTCACGCCGCCAGGTATCGCAACACGGCCAGCACCCGGCGGTGCCCGAGGTCGTCGGGTTGCAGGTCCAGCTTCATGAAGATGTTGTTGATGTGCTTGCCCACCGCGCTCTCGCTGACCGCCAGCACGGTCGCGATCGCGGTGTTCGCCCGGCCCTCGGCCATCAGCGCCAGCACGTCGCGCTCGCGCGGGGTGAGGCGGTCCAGCGGGTCGGCGGGCCGGCGTACCAGGAGCTGCGCCACGACCTCCGGGTCCAGCGCGGTACCGCCGGCCGCGACGCGTTCCAGGGCTTCGATGAACGAGTCGATGTCGGCGACCCGGTCCTTGAGCAGATAGCCGACCCGCGTGGTGTCCCGGGCCAGCAGGTCGGTCGCGTAGCGCTCCTCGACGAACTGGGACAGGACCAGGACCGCGGTTCGCGGCCAGCGTTCCCGGATCTGCACCGCCGCGACGATGCCCTCGTCCTTGAACGTCGGGGGCATGCGGACGTCGGCCACCACCGCGTCCGGGCGGTGTTGCTCGACCGCCGCGAGCAAAGTGGTGCCGTCGCCGGTCTCGGCGACCACTTCGTGGCCCGCGAGTTCCAGGACCCGGACCACTCCGGCGCGGATCAGGATGGAATCGTCCGCGATCACCACCCGCATCGAGAACTCCCCCGGATCACGCCCCGCAGGGCAACTCGGCGGTCAGGACGGTCGGTCCGCCGCTCGGTGATGTTAGCCGCAGACGGCCGTCCACCGAAGCCACCCGCTGCGCCAGTCCCGTCAGGCCGGTTCCGCCCCGCGCGTCCGCTCCGCCGACCCCGTCGTCGCCGACCCGGATCAGCAGCAGGCCGTCCCGCCGCTCGACGTCCACCTCGGCCTGCTTCGCCTGGGAGTGCTTGACCACGTTCGCCAACGCCTCGGAGACCACGAAATACGCGACCGTCTCCACCGACGCGCTCAGCGGGCCGGTGCTGGCGACGGTCAGCCGGACCGGGACCGCCGAGCGGGCGGCGACACCGGAGAGTGCGGCGTCCAGGCCCCGGTCGTCCAGGACCGCCGGATGCAGTCCGCGCACCAGGTTCCGGATCTCCGCCATCGCCTCCTTGACCTGTTCGTGTGCGTCGATGATGACGGCCATGGCCTCCGGCGGGACCTGCTCGACGTCTTTGAGCGTCTTGCGCGCGATGCCCAGGTGCACGGCCAGGGACATCAGCCGTTGCTGCGCGCCGTCGTGCAGATCGCGCTCGATCCGGCGGCGCTCGGCGTCCGCGGCCTCGATCGCGGCGGCCCGGCTGTCGGACAGCGTCTGCACCCGGTGCGCCAACACCACGGTCTCGTTCGGACCGAGCAGCCGCCGGGCGGCCGTCTCGTCGGCGCGGGTGAGCAGGCGCAGCAAAAAGGGTGCGAAGTAGGCGGTCGCCACCGACACCAGCAGGGTGAAGACCTGCGCGAAGAACTTCTGACCGCGGAACTCGGGCTGGTAGCGGCCGATGCCGAGCATGTGCTGCGGGATCTGGAACACCAGGAACACGCTGATGCCGATCGCGAAGCCCATGATCGCCAGCGCCACCCCGATCAGCGGGCCGGCCAGCAGGTGGTAGACCACTTGGCGCCGGAGGGCTTCCGAGCGCAGGGCGGCGCGCACCTGCCGCTTGTAGATGCGCGGGGTGTCCACCTCAAGGATCTCGATGCCGGCCATGCCGCGGAAGCGTCTGCGCTGCCAGCCGGTCAGGATCGGCGCGATCGTGAGCATCAGCGCGACGATCACCACCACGGAGAGGCTGAAGCGGACGACGATGTCGCCGTCGCCGAGGCCGGCGCCGAGGAACTGGATGTCCTGCAGCGGCTTGCTCCAGACCGTCAGCATCACCATCGCGCCCAGCCACAGGGGCAGCCCGGTGACGAGGAACAGCGCGTCCTGGCCCGCCTGCGTCCAGCGCGTCCTTCGCAGTTCTTCAGTCGTCGGCACGCGTTCACGGTAATTCCGCAGGTGGCGGGAGGTCCATCAGGCCTGCCTCACCCCGCGGGTGGTGCTGGCCCCACCCCTTAAGCGCCAGGTCGCACTACTGATCTCGGCGCCGCGCGTGACCAGCATGGGACGAGTCCGAAACACATTCTCCGGAAGGACTCCCATGTCCCGCGTGGTCATCTTCTCCGCTTCGGTCGGCGCCGGCCATGACAGCGCCGCCCAGGCCCTCGACGACCGGCTGACCGCGCGCGGCTTCGCCGTCGACCGGCACGACTTCCTGACGCTGATGCCCGCCGGGCGCGCGGTGTGCGGTTCGTACCGGCGCATCATCACCCACGCCCCCGCGCTGTATCAGTGCATCTATTCGCGCACCGAGCGCGCGGCCCGCCCCGGGCTGGTGCAGCGGCACCTGCTGCGCGCCGCGGAGCAGGCGGTGCTCGCCGCGATACCGGCCGACGCGGTCGCGGCGGTGGCGACGTACCCCTTGGCCGCGCAGGTGCTCGGGCGGCTGCGGGCCTCGGGCCGGCTGGCGGTGCCGGTCGTGGTGACCTTCACCGACTTCTCGGTGCACCCGCTGTGGATCGCGCCCGGTGTCGACCTCTACCTGGCGCCGCACGCGGTGACCGCCGCGCAGGCGGTGGCGCACGGCGTGGACGCCGACCGGGTCGCGGTGGCGCGGCCGCTGGTGTCGGCGCGGTTCGGGCAGCGGTCGGCGGCGTCGCGGGCGGCGGCCCGCGACCAGTTCGGCCTGTCCGGCGCGGACAAGCCGCTGGCCCTGTTGCTCGGCGGCTCGTGGGGCGTCGGCGACATCGAGGGGACGGCGCGCGATCTGGCGGCCTCGGGCGTGGTGACGCCGGTGGTGGTGTGCGGACGCAACGAGGTGCTGCGCGGCCGGCTGCGCGCGGCCGGGTTCCCGCACGTGTTCGGCTGGGTCGGGGACATGCCGACGCTGATGGCGGCGTGCGACGTGATGGTGCAGAACGCCGGGGCCTCCAGCACGCTCGAGGCTTTCGCGACCGGGCTGCCGGTCGCCACCTACCGCAGCCTGGTCGGCCACGGCCGGACCAACGCGGCGGTGCTGGACGAGGCCGGGCTCGCGGTGTGGGTGCGGTCGCAGGGGGAACTGGCCGGGGCGATGTGGGAGCTGACCTCGGGGGTGCGCGGGAGGCGGCAGCACAACGCCGGGCTGGCGATGGTCGGCGGCGGGGTGGAGCCGGATGAGTTCATCGTGGAGCTGCTGACCGGCACCGCGGCCGGCACCGTGGCCGGCAACGCGGCTGGCAACGCGGTCGAGGCGGTGGCGGTCTGATGGCCATCAGCACCCGTACTCTCAGCACGCTGGCCGCCGCCGCGACCGTGCTCACGCATCCCTTCCCGGCGACCACGACCTTCGGCCCGGTCCGCAATCGCGTGCTGCCCGGCTTGGCGGCGCGCGGCGCGGATGACCACGTGGCCCTCACCTTCGACGACGGCCCGGACCCCGATTCCACGCCGCGCTTCCTGGACCTGCTCGCGGCGCGCGGCGTGCACGCGACGTTCTTCCTCCTCGGCTCCATGGCCGAGCGCGCACCGGGACTGGTCCACGAGATCCAGGCCGCCGGCCACGAGATCGGCGTCCACGGCTGGCACCACCAGAGCCTGCTGTTCCGCGGTCCGCGCGCCACCGATCAGGACCTGACCCGGGCCCGCGACTACCTCGCCGACCTGACCGGCGGGCAGCCGACGCTGTTCCGGCCGCCCTACGGCGTCATGACCACCGCGGCCCACCGCACCGCCCGGCGCCTGAACCTGCGGCCCACGCTCTGGACCAGCTGGGGCGAGGACTGGACGGCGCGCGCCACGCCGGGCGGCGTCTATCGGCAGGTCGCCAAGGACCTGCACGGCGGCGGCACGATCCTGCTCCACGACACCGACTGCACCGCCCAGCCCGGCTCCTGGCACAACACGCTCGGCGCCGTGCCGCTGCTGCTCGACCACTGCGAGGAGCGCGGCTGGGCGGTCGGGCCGCTCCGCGAGCACGGTCGGGTCGCCGGACGCTGACCGGACACCGTCTGACCGGATGGTGAGCGGATACCGGGCGGATACCGGGCGGTGGGGATTCACTCGATCAGCGCATAGCGCGGCCCCGGCGCGACTGCGCCACCGGAGTGGCGGCGCTGCGCCGATCTAGTGACAGCAGCCGTCCCGGCTGGGCCGTCGGAGTGAGTCAGCCTTCTTTATGCGGGCGAGTCAGCTTTGGCGGCGAGTCAGTGCTCGTCGCCCTCAGCGGCCTGCACCAGCTCCACCAGCACCCCGTGCGCGTCCTTCGGATGCAGGAAGTTGATCGAGGACCCCATGCTCCCGCGCCGGGCCTCCGGGTACAGCGACCGGATGCCCTTGCCGACGATGTCCGTGGTGGTGGCCGTGACGTCGGCGGTGCCGAAGGCGATGTGGTGCACCCCCTCGCCGTTCTTCGCCATCCACTTCGCGATGGCCGAGTCCTCGCGGATCGGCTCCAGCAGCTGGATGTAGCTCGCGCCGCCGTCGCCGGTGTCGTTGATCTTCAGCATGGCCTCGCGGACGCCCTGTTCCTCGTTGACCTCGCAGTGGAAGACCTCGAAGCCGTAGGTCGCGCGGTAGAACTCGACGGTCTCGTCGAGGTTCCGGCACGCGATGCCGATGTGGTCGATGCGGGTCAGTGGTGAAGATTGTGAAGACGACATGGGGACATCCTCCTGGATCGGCCGTTGAGCGTGCGGGGTTGTGGCGAAGAAGACACCCTAAGCTACTGACGAGTAATTTACTGCTGACTAGGCTGGTGGCCAGCAACAAGCTCTACTTTCCCCTCACCCTCGGCAGACACTGGAGAGCATCGTCGTGAGCACTCGATCCACAGGCGGCACTGTCAAGTCGGTGATCGTCGCAGGCGCGCGAACCCCGATGGGCCGCCTGCTCGGCTCCCTGAAGAACTTCTCCGGCGCGGACCTCGGCGGGGTGGCCATCAAGGCCGCCCTGGAGCGGGCCGGCGTCGCGCCCGACCAGGTGCAGTACGTGATCATGGGCCAGGTGCTCCAGGCCGGGGCCGGGCAGATCCCGGCCCGGCAGGCGGCCGTCTCGGCGGGCATCCCGCTGACCGTCCCGGCGATCACCGTCAACAAGGTCTGCCTGTCCGGGCTGGACGCCATCGCGCTGGCCGACCAGCTGATCCGGGCCGGCGAGTTCGACATCGTGGTGGCCGGCGGCCAGGAGTCCATGACCAACGCGCCGCACCTGCTGCCCAAGTCCCGCGAGGGCTTCAAGTACGGCGCCGTCGAGATGCTCGACGCCATGGCCTACGACGGCCTGACCGACCCGTGGGAGAACATCCCGATGGGCCAGACGACCGAGAACTACAACACCAAGCTGGGCATCGAGCGCGCCCCGCAGGACGCGTTCGCCGCCCGCTCGCACCAGCGCGCCGCGGCCGCCCAGAAGAACGGCGTCTTCGAGGCCGAGATCGCCCCGGTCTCGATCCCGCAGCGCAAGGGCGACCCGATCCTGTTCAGCCAGGACGAGGGCATCCGCCCCGACACCACGGCCGAGGGCCTGGCCGGGCTGCGTCCGGCCTTCACCAAGGACGGCACGATCACCGCCGGCACCTCCTCGCAGATCTCCGACGGCGCCGCGGCCGTGGTCGTGATGTCCCAGGCCAAGGCCGAGGAGCTGGGCCTGGAGTGGATCGCCGAGATCGGCGCGCACGGCAACGTCGCCGGCCCGGACACCTCGCTGCAGTCGCAGCCCTCGAACGCGATCAACCACGCCCTGGGCAAGGCCGGCCTGACCGTGGCCGACCTGGACCTGATCGAGATCAACGAGGCCTTCGCGGCGGTCGGCGTGCAGTCGATGAAGGACCTGGGCGTGGACGAGGAGATCGTCAACGTCAACGGCGGCGCCATCGCGCTGGGCCACCCGATCGGCATGTCCGGCGCCCGCCTGGTGCTCAGCCTGGCGCTGGAGCTCCAGCGCCGGGGCGGCGGTACCGGCGCCGCGGCACTGTGCGGCGGCGGCGGCCAGGGCGACGCGCTGATCATCACCGTGCCGAAGCGCGGCTGAGCCCGGCGCGGATAGGATCACCGGCCGTGGCTGGCAACAATGACGTGACCGACCTTGTCGAACGCGCCCGCAAGGGCGACCCCCGTGCGGTGGCGCGCCTGATCTCCCATGTGGAGGACGGCTCCCCGCTGCTGCGCGCGGTGATGGCGGCGCTGACCCCGTACGCCGGCAACGCGTACGTGGTCGGCCTGACCGGCTCGCCCGGCGTCGGCAAGTCCACCACCACGTCCGCGCTGGTCACGGCGCTGCGCGCGCAGGGCAAGCGGGTCGGCGTGCTGGCCGTCGACCCGTCCTCGCCGTTCTCCGGCGGCGCCCTGCTCGGCGACCGGGTCCGGATGCAGGAGCACGCCACCGACCGCGACGTCTACATCCGTTCCATGGCCTCCCGCGGCCACCTCGGCGGCCTGTCCGCGGCCACCCCGCAGGCGGTCCGGGTCCTGGATGCCGCCGGCTGCGACGTGGTGCTGATCGAGACGGTCGGCGTCGGCCAGTCCGAGGTGGAGATCGCCGCGACCGCCGACACCGCCGTGGTGCTCCTCGCGCCGGGCATGGGCGACGGCATCCAGGCGGCCAAGGCCGGGATCCTGGAGATCGGCGACCTGTTCGTGGTCAACAAGGCCGACCGCGACGGCGCCGACGCCACCGCCCGCGAACTCGGCCACATGCTGGCCCTGGGCGAAGCCCGCGGCCCCGGCGACTGGCGCCCGCCGATCGTGAAGACGGTCGCCGCCACCGGCCAGGGCATCGAGGAGTTCGTCGAAGCGCTGGAGAAGCACCAGTCCTGGCTCAACGAGCACGGCAAGCTCGCCGAGCGGCGCCGGCACCGGGCCTCGGTGGAGATCGAGGGCATCGCGCTGGCGGCGCTGCGGGCGCGGATCGGCGATCTGCGGGGCGACCGGCGGTTGTCGACGCTGGCCGAGCGGGTCGTGGGGCGCGAGCTGGACCCGTACTCGGCCGCTGATGAGCTGGTGGCCGGGATCAGCGACTGATGGGCGCGCGGATCAAGGACGTCATCGTCGACTGCCGCGATCCCGAGGCGCTGGCGGCGTTCTGGGCCCAGGTGCTCGACCGGCCGATCGCGGCGCGCATCGGGCCTTTCGTCTGGCTGACCCGCGGCGACGGGCCGGGGCTGGGATTCCAGAAGGCGGACGGGGCCAAGGCGGGCAAGAACCGCGTGCATTTCGACGTCGGCGCGCCGGACCCGGCTGCCGAGCGAGCGCGGCTGGAGGCGCTGGGCGCCCGCCACCTGCCGGAGTACGCCGCGGGCGGCTTCCTGGTCATGGCCGACCCGGAGGGGAACGAGTTCTGCGTGATCCCCGAGGGACCGTTCGAGCTCGATGATGAGGGGCGCGCGAGCTATCTGGAGCCCGGCGCCTGAGGCCGGCTTGCTTCTTGAGCGAGCCGACCTACCTTCTTCAGTGAGCCGGCCTACGTCTTGGGTGAGCCGACTTACTTCTTCAGCGACTTGTGCAGCCAGAACGGCCCGGTCGGCAGCACCGAGGCGATCAGCACGATGCCGAACCGCTTGCCGTCCCAGTTCTGGGCCTGCTTGGCGTCGTAGGCCAGCGCCAGGTAGGCCAGGAACAGCAGGCCGTGGATCATGCCGAAGACCATCGTCGGCGCGGGCATGTGCGCGGCGTACTTCAGCGGCATCGCGACGCACAGCAGGATCAGGAAGGACACGCCCTCGGCGAGCGAGACGAGGCGGAAGCGGGCGAGCTTGCCGTCCTCGGCGGTGGTCACATCGGCAGTGGTCACGGGCGGATCCTCGCTGTTCACCAGGCTTATAGCCGACAACGTGTCGGTATGTCCCGCGAAGAATACCCGACGTCCCGACGCCCGTTCGCGGTGCCCCCTACGCTGGGCACCATGCGTGATTGGAACAGGCGCCGCTGTGCGCGCCGGGGGCATGAGACCTACGCACCGGTCGGTCCGGGGATAGAGACGGAACTGGCCGCGAGACTGCAAGTACAGACCGCCCACGGACCGGCGTGGCGCTGTCTGCGATGTGGCGACTACGCGCTCGGGGAGCCGACGGCCAGCGGGCCGGCGGACGAGGCGCCGGCGGTGCCGCGGGGCAAGGCGCTGCGGGACCTGTTCATCCTGCGGCTGCTGGCGATCGAGCGGGTGATCCGCGGCGTCGTCATCTTCCTGATCGCCTGGGCGGTGTGGAAGTTCGGCAGCAGCCAGGACGCCGTGCAGAAGCTCTTCGAGTCCGACCTGACGGCGTTCAAGCCGTTCGCCAACCACTTCGGGTGGGACGTCGAGCACGCCAGCATCGTCGAGCGGATCCGCAAGACGTTCAACTACAGCCCGAAGACGATACACACGGTGGCGCTGTTGCTCGGCGGCTACGCGCTGCTGGAGACGGTCGAGGGCGTCGGACTGTGGCTGGCCAAGCGCTGGGGCGAGTATCTGACCGCGGTCGGTACGTCGATCTTCCTGCCGCTGGAGATCTGGGACGGCTACAGCAAGATCCACGAGCACAAGTCGTACGTGTTCGCGATCTGCACCTTCGCCATCAACGTCGGCGCGGTGGTGTACCTGCTGGTGTCCAAGCGGCTGTTCGGCATCCGCGGCGGCGGCAAGGCTTTCGAGGCGCAGAAGCATGCGGACGCGCTGCTGACGGTGGAGCTCGCGGCTTGTGGCGCGGGTGCGGGTGCGGTTGCGGTTGCGGGCGACGGTGTCGAAGGTGCGGTGGGCGCGGCCGGTCCGAGTGCTCCGGGCAGCGGGGTGCCCGACTCGCGCGCCGCTCTGGCCGAGACGGTCGTGCTCAGCCAGCCGCCGTTGACCGACCCGGCCGGCGGCGGGCGCTGACCATCCGCAGGGCTTGTCACCGACCGAGCCCGCCGCACCTTCTTCACCAGGTCGGCGGGCTCGACCGGTTGCGACTTCAACAACTGACGTAGGCTGGACGCATGACCGCCGAGGGCACCGACGAAACCGCTTGGCTCGACGAGACCGAGCAGGCCGTCTGGCGCCACTACATCTCGGTGATGCGCCTGCTCCCGGACCGCCTCAACGCCAGCCTGGCCCGCGGCCACGACCTGACCCTGATCGATTACGAGGTCCTGGCCAGGCTCTCCGAAGCGCCCCTGCGCCGGATGCGGATGACCGAACTGGCCGAAGGCGCCCTGCTGTCCAAGAGCCGGCTGTCCCATCAGGTCAGCCGGATGGAGAAGGAAGGCCTGGTCCGCCGCGAACCCTGCGAGACCGACGGCCGCGGCTTCTTCGCGGTCCTCACCGACCAGGGCTGGGAGAAGCTGCTGTCAGCCGCGCCGGCCCACGTCGCGGACGTGCGCGAAGTCTTCATCACCCCGCTGAGCCGGGACCAGCTCGTCACGCTGGGGGAGATCCTGGACGTGATCGGGAAGGGTCTGGAGCCGGGGCGGGGCTGACCCGGACCACGGGCTGACCCGCACCCCACTGGCCCCCTGGCACCTCACGGCCCCCTCGACTTGCAGGCTGTCCCGACGGCTGTCACCGTGACGAGGGTGAGCGCCGGCGCGCAGGACCCCGAATCCGACCCCGGTCGGGTCGTTGACCACCAAGATCCGGGCGCTGCTTTGGCGGTCGATCCCGACGAGCGGCCCGAGGGGCACAGCAGCATCCCGGGCATCGCGGGGCTTTCCGATCGGCAGAAGTACCGGGCCCTGGCGGTGTGCCTGCTGGTCGGCTTCATGACCTTGCTCGACGTCTCCATCGTCAACGTCGCGCTGCCCTCGATGCAGAAGGGGCTCAAGGCCTCGCCCGCCGACCTGTCGTGGGTGGTCTCCGGTTACGCGCTCACCTTCGGCCTGATCCTCGTGCCCTCCGGGGTGTTCGGCGACATGGTCGGCCGGCGGACCGCGTTCCTGACCGGGCTCGTCGCGTTCACCGTGGCGTCCGGGCTGTGCGGTATCGCGCCGGGGGCGGCGTTCCTGGTGGTGGCGCGGCTGGTGCAGGGCTTCGCGTCGGGCATCCTGGGGCCGCAGATCTCCGGGCTGATCCAGGAGATGTTCAGCGGGGCGGCGCGCGCTCGGGCCTTCGGGTACTTCGGGGCGACGGTGGGGTTGGCCACGGCGGTCGGGCCGCTGGTCGGCGGGCTGTTGATCGCCGCCGGCGGCGAGGACCACGGCTGGCGGTGGGTGTTCTTCGTCAACCTGCCGATCGGCGTCGTCGCGTTCTTCCTGGCGCTGCGGGTGATCCCGGGGTGCCTGGGCTGCGGCCGGGCCGAGACCCGCGGCCGCATCGACTGGGTCGGGGTGGCGCTGCTGGGCGCCTCGGTCACCTCGATCATGCTCCCGCTGGTGCAGGAACAGCAGTGGAAGGGCCGCGGGAAGTGGTGGCTGGTCGTGCTCGGCGTGCTGCTGCTCATCGCCTTCACCCAGTGGGAGCGCCGGGTCGCCAGCTCCGGCAGCACTCCGCTGGTCCCGCCGGCCCTGGTCCGCATCCGCTCCTACACCCGCGGCAGCCTGCTCGGCCTGTTCTACTTCGCCGGCTTCACCACGATCTTCTTCATCTTCACGCTGTTCCTGCAGAACGGCCTCAACTACAGCGCGCTGGAAGCGGGCCTGGCCACCACGCCCTTCGCCGTCGGCTCCGCGGTCAGCGCCACGCTCGGCGGCCGGCTGGTCGGCAAGCACGGCCGGTCGCTGGTGATCCTCGGCATCGTGCTGGTGGCGGTGGCGACCGGGGCGGCGATCCTGGTCGTGCACTGGGTCCACGGCCGCGGCGCCGGGGTGGCCGCCGCCGCCCCGCTGCTGGTCGCCGGGGTCGGCTCCGGCCTGGTCATCGCCCCGAACGCGGCCCTGTCGCTGTCCGAGATCCCGGTGGTGCGCGCCGGTACCGCCGGCGGCGTGATGCAGACCGCGCAGCGGCTCGGCTCGGCGCTCGGCATCGCCTGCGTCGGCGCGGTCTTCTTCTCCCGGGTCGGCCACGGCAAGGGTTTCGCCAACGCCTTCCAGGCCGGTGCCGTCGTCGCGATCTGTTTCGAGGTCGCGGCGCTGGTGGTCGCGGTCGCCGACTGGCGCAGCCGCAGGGCGGCGGCCGCGACTCCGGCGACCGCCGAGGAGAGCAGCGCCTGAGAAGCTGGCGTGGTGAACGAGAACGAGGACCGGGGCCAGGCCGCGACCGAAGCCGCGCTCAGCCGCATCGCGAAGCTGGTCGCCGACCGCCCCGGCCAGGCCCAGCTCCACGTGCTGCACCACGGCGTCCCGATCCTCGACGTCTGCGTACGCTGCGACCCCGACACGCCGTTCCTGTTGTGGTCGACCGGAAAACCGTTCACCGCGCTGGCCGTCCACCAGCTCGCCGAGCGCGGCCTGCTCGACCTCGACGCGCCGATCGCCGACCACTGGCCCGAATACGGCCGCGCCGGCAAGCAGTCCGTGACACCCCGCCACGCCCTCACCCACACCACCGGCGCGCCGCTGTCCACCCGGCACGTCGTCGGCGACGCCTGGATCATGCACGACTGGGACCGGTCGGTGCGCGCGGCCGCGGCGGCCAGGCCCCGGCACGAGCCGGGGCGCGACCCGGCGTACCACATCCTGAGCCAGGGCTTCATCCTCGGCGAACTCCTCCAGCGGGTCACCGGCACGCCGCTGGCGGAGTATCTGGACACGAACATCCTCGGCCCGGCCGGACTGGCGAACACCCACCTCGGACTGCCGGACTCGCTCTGGGACACGCGCACGATCCTGCAGATCTCGAAGGAGCCGCGAACCTCGTTCCCGGACCGGGCGAAGGTACGCCGGTTCGGCACGAAAGCCGTCCGCACCGCGCCGATCCCGGCGGCGACGGTCCACTCCACGGCTCGCGACGTGGCCCGCTTCTACCAGCTGCTCCTGAACGGCGGCGGCATCGACGGCGTCACCGTCTTCCACCCCGAAACCGTGCGGGCGGCCCGCGAACCCGCGGCATCGCAGGCCACGCACATACATTCCGACCCGATCGTCGGCCACGCCATCCGCTGGTCCCACGGCTTCCAACTCGGCTGGGGCACCCGTCCCGCCCCCGCCGCCCGACCCTTCGGCACCACCGCGGGCGAGGACGTCTTCGGTCACAACGGCAGCAACTACTGCAACGCCTGGGCCGATCCCGAGCACGGGCTCGTATTCGCCTGCCTGACCAGCCTCATGACGCCCCGCGCTCAGGCGCTCGCCTGGCAGACCGAGCTGAGCGATCTGGTGCGCGCGGCGGTCGGCGGCAGCGGCGAAACAGCCTGATCGCTCGGCGGGTGAACCGAGTCCGGCCTACGGCAACTGCCGCCGCGGCTTCCCCTTGGCGTTCGCCTTCGCCGCAGCGGCCCCGCGCTGCCCGAGCAGCATCGGCTCGCCCCGCAGCGGCTGCGTCGCCACCCAGGGGATGAACGGCCACGCCACCGACAGCACCAGCAACGCGACCCCCGTCACGTTGAACACGGCCAGTACGTACGTCGCGTGGAACAGAGCGGACATCGCCGCTGCCAGGCCCAGGCCCACCAGGGTCCAGTCCGGGACCCGGTTGCGCTTCAGGTTGATCGCGATGCGGTTGCGGAGCAGTCGGCGCAGCAGGGGGCGGCCGAAGGCGGTGGCGACCAGCAGGGCCATCGACAGGACGCCCAGGTCGTCGGTGACGACGTGGTGCGGGTTCAGGTCCGTGTCGTGGGTCTTTCCGAGGAAGGTGTACCGGGTGATCTGGTCGTGCCAGACCAGGACCGCCATCTGGTCGCCCTCGGAGACCGAGCCCGACAGGTCCTTCGTGCTGCTCAGGGTGACGTACTGGGTCTCGCCGACAGTCGGATCGAGGTACACATTGGTGGTGTAGCCGTGCGCCTTCCGGCCGGAGTTCTTCCAGACGCCGACGTAGTCCACGTTCGCATTGGTGCGCAGGACGCAGTTGTCGGTCTGGCCCGAGCCGGTGCAGTACGGCGCGTTGTCGTAGGTGTTCTGCCGGCCCTGGGCCTTCACCATGGCGAACGACTCGACGACCGTGAAACCCGAGATGCTCGCGGTGAGACCGGCGAGCAGCAGCATGCCGAGCACGCCGCGTATTCGGCCTTTGCGCCGCCGTCGCCCCGCTCGCCCGTCGACGTCCAACAAGTCCACTGATCGCCCCGTCTTCGCCACGGCCCAGATGGTACGCGCATGTCATGGGGACCGGACCCGGTTCGGCGCGCGCCGTCCAATTCCCGGACGAGGGTGGAACGGTAGAGTCCACAGTGCGAGAATGGTCGTCTCAAGACGGACGGATGACGGATACAGATCGGAGCCGCGCATGCCAGCCCTGCGGTCGCGCACCAGCACCCACGGACGCAACATGGCGGGGGCGCGCGCGCTATGGCGGGCCACCGGCATGGGCGACGACGACTTCGGCAAGCCGATCGTCGCGATCGCCAACTCCTTCACCCAGTTCGTCCCCGGCCACGTGCACCTGCGCAACGTCGGCGAGATCGTCGCCGACGCGGTCAAGGAGTCCGGCGGCGTCGCCAAGGAGTTCAACACCATCGCGGTGGACGACGGCATCGCCATGGGCCACGCCGGCATGCTCTACTCGCTGCCCAGCCGCGAGTTGATCGCCGACGCCGTGGAATACATGGTGAACGCGCACTGCGCCGACGCGCTGGTGTGCATCTCCAACTGCGACAAGATCACCCCCGGCATGCTGATGGCCGCGCTGCGGCTGAACGTCCCGACCGTGTTCGTCTCCGGCGGGCCGATGGAGGCCGGCAAGACCACGGCCATCGAGGGCGTGGTGCACTCCAGGATCGACCTGATCGACGCGATGATCGCCTCGGCCAACGACGCGGTCACCGACGAGCAGCTCGGCGACATCGAGCGCTCGGCCTGTCCGACCTGCGGCTCCTGTTCCGGCATGTTCACCGCCAACTCGATGAACTGCCTGGTCGAGGCCCTGGGCCTGGGACTGCCCGGCAACGGCTCGGTGCTGGCCACCCACGAGGCCCGGCGCCGGCTGTTCGAGCGGGCCGGCAGCACGGTCGTGGAGATCGCCCGGCGCTACTACGACGGCGACGACGAGTCGGTCCTGCCGCGCGCCGTGGCCACCCCGGCCGCCTTCGGCAACGCGATGGCCCTGGACGTGGCCATGGGCGGCTCCACGAACACCGTGCTGCACCTGCTGGCCGCGGCGCAGGAGGCCGGCGTCGGCTTCGGCCTGAAGGACATCGACCACGTCTCGCGCCGGGTGCCGTGCATCTCCAAGGTCGCGCCCTCCAGCCAGTTCCACATGGAGGACGTGCACCGGGCCGGCGGCATCCCGGCGATCCTCGGCGAGCTGAACCGCGGCGGGCTGCTGGACCCCCAGGTGCACGCGGTGCACGCGCCGACGCTTCAGACCTGGCTGGACGAGTGGGACGTGCGCGGCGGCAAGGCCTCGCAGGCCGCGGTCGAGCTGTTCCACGCGGCGCCCGGCGGGGTCCGCACCGTCGAGCCGTTCTCCACCGCCAACCGCTGGGCCGGCCTGGACACGGACGCCGAGAGCGGCTGCATCCGCGACCTGGCGCACGCCTACACCAAGGACGGCGGCCTGGCGGTGCTCTGGGGCAACCTGGCGGCCGACGGCGCGATCGTGAAGACCGCCGGCGTGGACGAGAAGATCTGGGAGTTCGCCGGTCCCGCGCGGGTCTTCGAGTCCCAGGACGACGCCGTAGAGGCGATCCTGGGCAAGAAGATCGTCGAGGGCGACGTCGTGCTGATCCGCTACGAGGGGCCCAAGGGCGGTCCCGGCATGCAGGAGATGCTGTACCCGACGTCGTTCCTGAAGGGCACCGGCCTGGGCGCCAAATGCGCGCTGGTCACCGACGGCCGGTTCTCCGGCGGCTCCTCGGGCCTGTCCATCGGCCACATCTCCCCGGAGGCGGCGTCCGGCGGCGTCATCGCGCTGGTGGAGGAGGGCGACACGGTGAAGATCGACATCGCCACCCGCAGCCTGCACCTGGACGTCGACCCCGAGGTGCTGGAGCAGCGCCGCACCCGGCTGCTGGCCGACCTCGGCGGCTACCGGCCGCGCGACCGGGACCGCCAGGTCTCCGTCGCCCTGCGCGCCTACGCCGCCCTGGCCTCCAGCGCCTCCACCGGCGGCGTCCGCGACCTCGACCAACTGGGCAGCAGGTAGCCGTGCCGCGGCACCGGCTGCGGATCGGCGCCAAGCTGGTCCCGCAGGGCACCACCATCGCCGCGCTGCGCGCCTTCTGGCGGCTGGCCGACGAATCAGGGTTCGACCACCTGTGGGTCTACGACCACCTGGCCGGGGCCGGCAACCTGGCCACCGTGACCGAGCCGGACCCGGCGATCGAGCTGTTCGACGGCTGGTCGCTGCTGGCCGCCATGGCCTCGGAGACCCGCAGGGCCCGCATCGGCGCCATGGTCACCGCGAACGCCTTCCGCCACCCGGGGCTGCTGGCCAAGATCGCCACCACCGTCGACCACCTGTCCGGCGGCCGTCTGGAGTTCGGGATCGGCGCCGGCTGGGCCGAGTACGAGCACCGGATGCTGGGCATCGAGCTCGGCGGCGCGCGTCAGCGTATTGAGAAGCTGGACGAGGCGCTGCGGGTCATCAAGGCCCTGTGGTCTCCGGAGCGCTTCACCGACTTCGCCGGCGAGCACTACACCCTCGACAAGGCTGTGCACGCGCCCAAGCCGCTCCAGAGCCCGCACCCGCCGATCTGGCTCGGCGGCACCGGTGAGAAGCGGATGCTGAAGCTGGTGGCCGAACAGGCCGACGTCTGGAACACCGTCAACCACGACGGTGTCGCCGAGGCCGCGCGGCTGTCCGGCGTCCTGGACCGCTGGTGCGCCGAGGTCGGCCGGGACCCGGGGGAGATCCGGCGCTCCGTGCAGCTGCGGCCGGACCCGCGCCGGGTGGTGGACGACGTCGCGCCGTGGGTGGACGCCGGCTTCACCGAGATCGTGCTGTTCTTCGCACCGGAACAGCCGCTCGCCGACCTGGAACAGGTCGCCGAGCGGCTGTCGGAGCTGCGCGCCCTGCTCTAGCGGGCGCGCAGCTTGGCGCTGTGCTTGCCTGTCAGTTCACTGACCGGCGTCAGTTCACGTTCAGACCGGTGTCGTCGATGACGAACGAGGTCTGCAGCGAGGCGTCCTCGGTCCCGGTGAACTTCAGGGTGATGGTCTGGCCGATGTAGCTGGCCAGGCTGAAGGAGTGCTGGGTGTAGCCGCTGTTGGCGTTCACGTTGCTGTAGGTGGCCAGGGTGCCCAGCACGGTCCCGGAGGCGTTCAGGACCTGGACGTTCAGCTTGTCGTAGGCCGTGGTGCCGGTCTCCGCGGTGTCGATGTGCAGCCAGAAGGAGAAGTTGGCCGTCTTGCAGGTGGCCGCGATGCTCACCTTCTGGGACAGGGTGTCGGTGTGGGTGGTGCCGTAGCCGTCGAGCCAGGCGTCGTAGCTGCCGGAGTGGGCGGGCTCGTCGGTGGTGTCGCTGTTGATGACGCCGGAGGACGCGGTCCACGGGGACGCGCTGCCGGTCTCGAAGCCGGGGTTGCCCAGCAGCTGCGCCGCGGTGCAGCCGCCACCGCCGGAGGAGTTCACCGTCCAGCTGAAGGTGGTCGTCCCGGAGGCGGTGCCGGAAGAAGCGGTCACGGTCACGCTGGAGGTGCCCGTGCCGGTCGGGGTGCCGGTGATGGCGCCGGAGCTGCTGATCGACAGGCCAGCCGGAAGCCCGGAGGCGGTGTAGGTCAGCGCCTTGCCCGCGGAGTCGGTCGCCGCGATCTGAAGCTTGGTGATCGCAGTGCCCTGAGTGGAGGTCTGGTTGCCGGGGTTGGTGACCGAGACCGTCTCAGTGCCGCCCTGCGCGTTGACCGTCCAGCTGAAGGACGTGGTGCCGGTCGCGGTGCCCGAGGACGCGGTCACCGTGACGGTGGACGAGCCGGTGCCGGTCGGGGTGCCGGTGATGGCGCCGGAGCTGCTGATCGACAGGCCGGCCGGGAGTCCGGTGGCGGTGTAGGTCAGCGACTTGCCGGCCGAGTCCGTACCCGAGATCTGCAGGGTGCTGATCGCAGTGCCCTGTGTCGAGGTCTGGCTACCGGGGTTGGTCACCGAGACCGTCTCGGTGGTGCCGCCGTGGTTGATGATGGCGTGCGACAGGTCGCACTCGTTGGTGTCGTTCGACCAGGACGCCTGCTCGGGGTAGGTGCCGAAGGAGCCGAACGAGACGTTGCCCGCGCCGCCGGCGGTGCCGGGGGACAGCCAGGCGCACTCGTCGGAGTTCTCCTGGCCGTTGTAGGACGAGCCGGTGTTGTTGGTCCAGCCGCCGGCCGGGTTCTGGTCGGACATCATCTCGTGCCACTCGTGGCCCATGGTGATGGTGTAGCCGTCCAGGGTGCCGGGGGAGTTCACGAAGCCCACGCCGCAGCCGGCGCCGGAGTCCATGTTGTACGGCTGGTTGGAGAACGCGATGTCGCCGTACGGCGAGGTCACCGGGCCGCCGGTCAGGGTGCTGTCACCGTTGTAGTCGTGCCAGGCGCAGTACTGGCCCTGGTAGTTGTCCGGGTTGGTGCCGGTCGGAGACAGGATCACGTAGTAGGCGTTGCGGTTGGCCGCGGCCGTGGTGTTGCCGAAGTGCGAGGCGGCGTTGATCGCCTCCTGGCCCAGCTGGTGCCCGGTCGCGGCGCTCGGCGAGGCGGCGGAGTTGTCCTCCCACACGCCGGCCAGCACGCCACCGGACTGGTAGTTGATGTACTGCGAGGCCGGAAGGTTGGTCGGGCAGGAGACCGCGCCGGTCGCCACACCCGCGCCGTCGCACCACTGTGTCAGGTCCGCGGACCACAGCTCGTTGTTGGTGCCGATGCCCTTGAACATCTGCTGGGCCACCGAGGCGCCGCCGTCGGGGTCGCCGGAGAACTTGGCGTTGCCGTTGGCGTCAGTGCTCTGGGTTCCCCACTGGCTACCGTAGAAGACAAGGTAGACCTTGCTCTTGGCGCCGTCGTTCACGCCGATGCCGTCGATGCCGCCGCCGTAGGACAGCGTCTCGGGACCGGTGGTCGCGGTGGTCGCGGCGTTGGCGGGGTGCGATGCGGCCCAGGCCTTCTCCTTCTGGTCCTGCTGGATGGTGGGGACGGCCCCGTGCCGGTAGGGGTGGCCGTACGAGGGGTCATACGGGTTCTGCGTTGTCGAGCCTGACGAGGTGGCTCCGGAGGACGACGGCAGCAGCGCCATCGCCGATCCGTTCGCGGCGGTGGCGAACAGCGTGATCGCCGCTGCGGCTATGCCAGCCGCCGCTCTGAGTGGGACCCGATGCACGTGGTTTTCCTCTCCGAACCGGTTCACGGTCCAGTCTTGGAGGGTGGGGTATAAGGACACGTACCGACCGGGAAAGTTATGGGCGTTTCGGTTCGCCGTCAACGACCTTCGTCGAGGCAATTTTCCAGCGGGAGGGCGAAACCTGGAAAAGCCGAGGCCCGCCGGTCGGTAGGGCCGGCGGGCCTTGACAATTCAGAGCTGATTCAGAGGTTTGTGAAAAACCAGTGAATGCCCTTTACACGCGGTGGCGGAGAAGGAATGAAGATCAAGCCTGGCCTTCGTCATCCACCCGGACCGTGCCGATCCCGGCTTCGGTGAGACCCGGAAGGATCTTCTCCGCATCGCCCTCGATCACCACGACGGCCTGCTCCGGGAACAGCCGCTTCGCCGCCGCGGTGTTCACCTCGTCCTTGGTCAGCCGGGTGTACTCGGTGTACTTGCGGGTGAAGTAGTCCTCCGGCAGGCCGAACTCGACGATCTGCGCCAGCGCGCCGCCCACCGAACCCGGTGTCTGCAACGCGATCGGCAGCGAACCGGTCCGGTAGGCCTTCGTCGAGGCGAGCTCGTCATCGGTCACACCGCCGGCCTTGATCCGATCGATCTCGGCCAGCGCGTCCACCGCGGCGGCCGCGGTCACCTCGGTGTGCACCGAGGCGGTGGCCGAGAAGACGCCGCCGTCGCGGTTCAGGTCGAAGCCGCCGCGCGCGCCGTAGGTGTAGCCCTTCACTTCCCGCAGCTGGTGGTTCAGCCGGGAGTTGAAGGTCCCGCCGAGGATGGTCGCCATGGCCTCGATCGCGGTGTAGTCCGGGGTGTCGCGGCCCGGCGCGTGGTGCGCGATCGCCACCACCGACTGCACCGCCCCGGGCCGGTCCACGACCACGATCTCGCGGTCCACCAGGTCCCGGGCGCCGGTCGGGTCCGGCGCGGTGATCTCCGGGCCGGCCTGGCCGAGCAGCACCTCGCCCAGCCCGGTGACGTCCACCCCGGACAGGTCGCCGGTCAGCAGCAGGGTCCCGCCGAAGGCCAGCCGGGCGGCGTGGAAGTCGCGCACGTCCTGGAGCGTCAGGGCACTGACGGAGGCGACGGTCCCGGTGTCCTGCTTGCTGTACCGGCTCCGCGGCAGGTACAGCCCGCGGCTCAGGGCCTCGTTGGCGCGGGTCCCGGGCATCGCCCAGGCCGTGGTCAGCTTGGCGACGCGGTCGCCGCGCACCCGGTCGAAGTCGTTCTCGGCCAGCCGGGGCCGGCGCAGCGCCTCGGCGAGCAGCGCCACCGCGGCGGCGATCCGGTCCACCGGCGCCTGCACGCCGACCCGCAGCACGTCGGCGTCGACCGAGCCGGACCAGGAGGCGCCCAGGGACTCCAGCGCCATCGCGAACTCGTCGCCGCTCTTGAGCTCCGTGCCCTCGCGCAGCAGGTCCATCGTGATCTTGCCGACGCCCTCCTTGCCGGCCGGCTCGCGAACGACGCCGGCCTCCAGGAGCACACCGGCGTAGGCCATGCGCTGACCCGGCAGGTGCGCCGAGACGACCTCGCCGCCGGGCAGCTTGGCGCGGTCGACGGCCGGGAACTCGTAGGGGCGCGGCGCTCCGCCGGCCGGCCGGTCCGCGACCAGGGTGTTGCCGCTCATGCTTGGGTCTCCTCGGCGGTCTCGGCGGTCTCGGCGGTCTCGGCGGTTTCGGCGGTTTCGGCGCTGTCGTCAGCGGCGTCGGCGTCGGCGTCGGACGTCGCGTTCGTCGTGTACTCGATGATGACGCGGTTGTCGTCGGCGAGGATCAGGGCGGCGACCCGCTGGACGTCCTCGGCGGTGACCGCCTCCAGCCGCCCGAGGTATTCGCGCACCAGCTTCGGGTCGCCGTCCAGTGTCGCGTACTGGCCGAGCAGGTCCGCCCGGCCGCCGAGCTCGCCCACCGCGCGCAGCCAGTCGCTGGTCAGCAGCGCCTTGGCCCGGCCGAGTTCGGCCGCTGAGACCGGGGCCGAGCCGTCGGCCAGCCCGTCGAGCACGGCGGTGAACTCCCGCTCCACCTCGGCGGCCTCGATGCCGTCGCGCGGGCTGAACATGCCGAAGAACACCGAGGCGCCGTAGGCCAGGTTCCACACCGAGGTGTAGGCCTCTTCGCGCTGCGCCAGGTTCTTCTCGGTGATCAGCTTGCGGTACAGCCGCGCGCCGCGGCCCCGGCCGAGCACCGCGGCCAGCACCTCGACCGCGGTGAAGTCCTCGTCGCGGGAGTCCGGGGAGCGGAACATGAAGAACGTCATCGGACGCGGCACCGAGTCGTCCGGCTCGATGTGCCGCTTGGTCTGGCCGATCCGCAGCGAGGGCAGCGTGCCGTCCGGGGCCGGCGGGATGTCGCCGTGCCGCTGGATGCCGCCGAAGTACTTCTCCGCCAGCTTCACGACGGCCTCGGGGTCGACGTCGCCGGCCACGGTCAGCACCGCGTTGTTCGGCGAGTAGTAGACCGCGTTGAAGTCCTGGAAGTCCTCCAGGGCGGCTTCCTGCAACTCCTCCATCGAGCCGATGGTGGTGTGGTGGTACGGGTGGCCTTCGGGGAAGGCCAGGGCCAGGGCGTACTCGACCCAGCGGCCGTAGGGCGGGTTGTCGTAGCGCTGCCGGCGCTCGTTCTTCACGACCTCGCGCTGGTTGTCCAGGGTCTCCTGGGTCAGGGCCAGCGAGCCCATCCGGTCGGCCTCCAGCCACAGCGCCAGCTCCAGCTGCGCCGAGGGCATGACCTGGAAGTAGTTGGTGCGGTCCGGGCTGGTGGTGGCGTTGATCGCGGCGCCGCCGGCCGCGGTCACCCACTCGAAGTGCTCGCCCTTGTCGACGTGTGCCGAACCCTCGAACATCAGGTGCTCGAACAGGTGTGCGAAGCCGTGCTTCCCGGCCGGCTCGTGGCGCGAGCCCACGTCGTACCAGAGGTTCACGGCGGCGATCGGCGTCGTCGGGTCTGGACTCACCACGACGCGGAGCCCGTTGTCGAGTACTGCTTCGTGGATCTTCCAGGGGAATGAGGCGTTCTCGGCCCCGCTGGTGCCCGGTTCGCTCTTGACCTCTGTCACGCTTGCCAGTCAACGCGATCGGTCGGCGGTTCGTCCACTCAACGCGCACACCGTCCCGGCGCCGCCGGGAGGACACGTCCCGGCACGCTGCCGGACCCCGGTCCGCCACCTGGGATCGGCGCACCGCGTCACGCGGAGAGCGACTAACGTGACCGCGTGCCCAAGGACCGCAATCTCCCGTTCGATCCGATCGAGCGCGCCTTCGAGTCGTGGAAGGGCCGCTGGGGCGAGTCCACCTCGATGCTGGCCATCACCTCGGTCATGCGCGCACAGCAGTTGCTGCTGGCCCGGGTCGACGCGATCGTCAAGCCCTACGAGCTCACCTTCGCCCGCTACGAGGCGCTGGTGCTGCTCACCTTCAGCCGGGCCGGCTCGCTGCCGCTGTCCAAGGTCGGCCAGCGCCTCCAGGTGCACCCGACCTCGGTGACCAACATCGTCGACCGGCTGGAGAAGTCCGGCCTGGTGGTCCGGCGCCCCAACCCCGACGACGGCCGCGGCACCCTGGCCGAGATCACCGCCAAGGGCCGCGAGGTCGTGGAGGACGCGACCCGGGACCTGATGGCCGCCGAATTCGGGATGGGCGCGTTGAGCTCCGAGCAGCACCGGGAGCTGTTCGCCGTGCTGCGCGACCTGCGGGTCGCGGCCGGTGACTTCGAGGTGTAGCCGGGCCGGGGCGGGCCGGGCCCGATCACCTTTCCCCTGCTCAGCGGATGCCTGTTCGCATTTAGTAGGACGTCCTAGTAAAATTTCGAAGCATGGACTCCGAGCAGATTTCCGCCGGCCGCGATCGCTGGCAGGCGCGCTACGACGCCGCGCGTAAGCGGGACGCCGATTTCACCACGATCTCCGGCAGCGACGTCGAGCCGGTCTACGGTCCGCCGGAGGGCTCCGAGGTACCCGGCTTCGAGCGTGTCGGGTGGCCGGGGGAATTCCCTTACACCCGCGGGATCCACCCGACCGGCTACCGCGGCAAGCCGTGGACCATCCGGCAGTTCGCCGGATTCGGCAACGCCGAGCAGACCAACGAGCGCTACCGGATGATCCTGGCCGCCGGCGGCGGCGGGCTGTCGGTGGCCTTCGACATGCCGACCCTGATGGGCTACGACTCGGACTCCCCGCGCGCCCTCGGCGAGGTCGGCCACTGCGGCGTCGCCATCGACTCCGCGGCCGACATGGAGGTCCTGTTCCGCGACATCCCGCTGGGCGACGTCACCACCTCGATGACGATCAGCGGCCCGGCCGTCCCGATCTTCGTCATGTACCTGGTCGCCGCCGAGCGCCAGGGCGTGGACATCGGCAAGCTCAACGGCACACTCCAGACCGACATCTTCAAGGAGTACATCGCGCAGAAGGAGTGGCTGTTCGACCCCGAGCCGCACCTGCGCCTGATCGGCGACCTCATGGAGTTCACCGCCGAGAAGGTCCCGGCCTACAAGCCGCTGTCGGTCTCCGGCTACCACATCCGCGAGGCCGGGTCGACGGCCGCGCAGGAGCTGGCCTTCACCCTGGCCGACGGCTTCGGCTACGTGGAGCTGGGCCTGTCCCGCGGCCTGGACGTCGACGTCTTCGCCCCCGGTCTGTCGTTCTTCTTCGACGCCCACGTGGAGTTCTTCGAAGAGATCGCGAAGTTCCGCGCGGCCCGCCGCATCTGGGCCCGCTGGCTCCGCGACGTCTACGGTGCCAAGACCGAGAAGGCGCAGTGGCTCCGCTTCCACACCCAGACCGCCGGCGTCTCACTCACCGCCCAGCAGCCTGACAACAACGTGGTCCGCACCGCGATAGAGGCACTGGCCGGCATCCTGGGCGGCACCAACTCCCTGCACACCAACGCCCTGGACGAAGTGCTGGCCCTGCCCAGCGCGAAGTCCGCGGAGATCGCCCTGCGCACCCAGCAGGTGATCATGGAGGAGACCGGCGTCACCAACGTCGCCGACCCCCTGGGCGGCAGCTGGTACGTCGAGGCGCTCACCGACCGCATCGAAGCCGAGGCCGAGGCCATCTTCCAGCGCATCAAGGACCTGGCCCCCAACGGCGCCCAGCACCCGATCGGCCCCATGACCGCGGGCCTGCTGCGCGGCATCGAAGACGGCTGGTTCACCTCCGAAATCGCCGAGGCCTCCTTCGCCTACCAGCGCGCGGTCGAAAAGGGCGACAAGCGCGTAGTCGGCGTCAACGTCCACACCGACTCGATCGAGGAGCCCCTGGAGATCCTGCGAATCTCCCACGAGGTGGAACGCGAACAAGTCCGCGTCCTCGGCGACCGCAAGACCCACCGCGACAACGCCGCGGTCCAGGCCGCACTCGCGACGATGCTGGAGGCGGCACGCTCCGGCGCGAACATGGTCCCCGCGATGCTCGACGCCGCCCGCGCCGAAGCCACCCTCGGCGAGATCTGCGACACCCTGCGCGCCGAGTGGGGCGTCTACCGGGAGCCGGCGCGGATCTGAGGCGGGGCTTGAGGTAGCGCTGCTCGCTGATGCCGGTCGGACTCGATGCGGGTCCGGCCGGTTCGCTGTTCGCTAAATCCCCCCAGCAAGCCGCAGCTGCGCCAGCCCGGCCAACACCACCGACACGAACCGCGTCAGATACTCCTGGTCCACCGGCTGCCCCTTGATCAGGATCCGGTGCACCAGGGTCCCGCAGATCATGTCGAAGATCAGATCGATGTCCGTCTCGCCCTCGACCTCCCCGCGCGCGCAGGCCCGCTCCCAGGCCTCGTACACCAGGTGCCGCTGCGGATCGATCACCTTGTCGATCACCTTCGCCCGCAGCGACGCGTCCCGGTCTGCCTCGGCCGACAGCGCCAGCAGCGCGGCTTGCGTCTCCGGCAGTTGCAGCAGTTCCACGTACTGCCCGACCGTCGCCAGCGCGTCCTGAAGCATCGAGCCGCGGTCGAGCACCTCCAGATGCGAGAACAGCTCCGCCATCGCGTCCACCACGAGGTCGGCCTTGCCCGGCCAGCGGCGGTAGAGCGTGGTCTTGGCGACGCCGGCCCGGGCGGCGACCTCGGCGATGGTGAGGTCGGGCCAGCCGCGCTCGGCGAGCAGGTCCCGGGTCGCGCTGAGGATCGCGGCGTCGGCGTCGGCGTTGCGGGGGCGGCCGCGGGTGCGCGGGCCGGTCTGGCGGCTGTCCTCGGACTCGGACACGATCGCGGCCCGCCTCCTCGCTTGGTCGGTTCCCGGGTGCGGCGTCCGCCTCGGGCGCGCCGTCTTTTCGCAGGTCGCGGCGCCATACCGAACTGTTCACCCGATCTTCACAAAGGGCCGTCGCACACCCGGCCGCTTTGCGATACGCTTCGACGCGTATCTTAATGATCAGTCTTGCTTCCACGAGCGGGACACGCAAGAGCGCCACCCCCTCCAGGTGGGGACCCGGAGGGGAGTTGGCGCGAGGTTAGCCGGAAAGGGGAGGATGGCGCTATGAGACAGCGACCCCAGTTCCCCGGGATGGCCGCCGGCGGAGGCCCGGGCTTGCCCGCCTCCGCGCTGCGGGGCGTGGTTGACCTCGGGGCCCTCGCCGCCAAGCCGCAGGCCGCACCGGCCGGGTCGGCTCCGGCGGCCCCGGCCGGCAGCGGCGGCGAGGGCTCCGGCCCGGCCGCCGACGGTTCCGGCGCCATCGCCTCGCCCCTGGTCTTCGACACCTCCGATGCCACCTTCGACGCCGACGTCATCGAACGTTCCCTGACCGTTCCGGTGGTCATCGACTTCTGGGCCGAGTGGTGCGGCCCGTGCAAGCAGCTCTCCCCGGTGCTGGAGAAGCTGGCCGGCGAGTACGGCGGCCGGTTCATTCTGGCCAAGCTGGACGTCGACGCGAACCCGATGCTGGCCCAGGAGTTCGGGATCCAGTCCATCCCGATGGTGATGGCCGTGGTCGGCGGCCGACTGGTCCCGCTGTTCCAGGGCGCGGTCCCGGAGGCGCAGGTCCGCCGCTACCTGGACGAGCTGCTGAAGCTGGCCGCCGAGAACGGCGTCACCGGCACCGCCGGCGGCGAGGCCCCGGCCGAGCTGCCCGAGCCGCCGATGGACCCGGCGCTGGCCGCCGCCTACTCCGCGCTGGAGGAGAACGACCTCGACGGCGCCGCCCAGGCCTTCCGCAACGTGCTCAGCGCCAACCCCGGCGACACCGAGGCCAAGCTGGCGCTGGCCCAGGTGGAGCTGATGCTCAACACCCGGGACCTGGACGCCGGGCAGGTGCACGCCGACGCCGAGGCCAGGCCGGACGACGTCCGGGCCCAGATCGCCGCCGCCGAGTTCGACCTGTCGGCCGGCCGGGTGGAGCAGGCGATCGACCGGCTGATCTCCTTCGTGGCCCGCACCGCCGGGGCCGATCGGGACGCCGCACGGGTGAAGCTGCTGGACTTCTTCGAGCTCCTGGGCCCGGAAGACCCGCGGACCGGGGCCGGTCGGCGCCGACTGACGAGCGTGCTGTTCTGAGCGCTGTCCCGAGTGCTGTTCCGGCGGCCTGACCGGGCCGTCGGACGGCCTGGGAAACCACCCTCGCCAAACGCCCCCGCGCCTGATCAAGACCGGCGTGGGGGCCGTGATTTTACCTTTTCTTTGCCAAGTGTCACATCGCCTTGACGGCTCGTCAGACCTCGGATGAGAGCGGGGTCACAGGCGAGGTGTTAGTGGGGTTTTGTCCCTGTTCGTCAACTACACAGAGTGTCCAATTAGCCGTCAGTTCTCGTTTATGAGTCCCCGACAACCGTCCGCCGGGCAACCGGAGTCCCCCGATCGTGTTACCGGTCGGTAACGAACCCCTTGTGCGGCGGGCGCGAGTAGACCACGATCACATCCGCTCGGTCTGTTAATCCGACGATCCCCGAAACGATCGCGCGGCAACAGGTCCCCACCGGGTCGGCAGAACTAGCAGAACTACTCGTCGCTGCCGTAGCCGAGGCCCTTGCGGGCCATCTCGGCCCGCATGCCGCGGTCCGGTGCGCGCCGGACCCGTCCCATCCGCTCGTGGAGGAGTAACGCATGAAGGACGCAATGGGCGCCCAGGTGCTGGGCGGCACCAAGTGGAAGCGCTTCGCCCTGGTGATGGTCCCCACCGTCGGCATCGCCGGCGCGATGACCGTCGGGATGGCCAACGGTGTGCTGGCGAGCTCCTTCGCCGTGTCCGGCCAGCAGTTCAAGGTCTCCGCCGACGAGCTGGACGGTAACGTCTTCGCCCAGTCCGGCACCGTGATCGTCGACGCGAACGGCAAGCCGCACGCGGTGGCCGTGGCCGGCATCAAGAGCGCGAAGATCTACAAGATGTGCCAGTCGGTCAACGTGCCGGTCCCGCTGCTGGGCAACCTGACCATAGTGCTGTCCGCCGGCGGCGGCGGCACCCCGGTGACCGCCACGAACCTGGTCCTGGACACCAACCAGGTGAACGCCGACGCCACCTTCTCCGGCGTCAACATCGGCGCCTCGGCGGCCGACATCGCGAACCAGACCGGCATCCAGGGCTTCAACGGGTACGACAAGACCGGCAAGCCGGCGCCGTTCGCCCCGGGCGACTTCGGCCAGGTCGTGCAGACCGCGGTCCTGAAGGGCGTGACCCAGACCGCCTACTCGACCACGGCCGGCACGATGGCGCTCAAGGGCCTGTCGATCTCGGCGAACCTGAACGGCAAGGAGTGCTTCTAGGCCCTTGAGGCTTCGAAGCGGTCTGAGACACCCTGGGAGGCGGGCGCGAGTAGGGCGCGCCCGCCCACCACAGTCAGCACATGTCGGGAGTAGCAGTGACCACCATTGACGCCGAGTATTCCGGGGGCCAAGAGCACGTCGTGGTCAGAGGATGGCGCGCGTTCAAGGAGTGGCGCCACTCCCGGCCGTTCTGGGCCGGACTGTGGACCCTTCTGGCCGCCTTCGAGCTGTGGAGCATCCCGTTCCTGCAGCCGCTGCTGGTCCAGCACAAGCTGAACATCAAGATGGCCGGCATCGCCGGCGTGTCGACGATGGCCATCACCCCGGCGCTGATCATGATGGCCGCGGCCATGTGGTTCGCGCCCGGCTACCGGGTATTCGCCGGCGTCTTCACCCTGGTGTGCGCGCTGCTGTCGATGGTGGTGTCGAACTTCGGCGGCTTCCTGCTGGGCATGCTCCTGGGCGTGTTCGGCGGCGGGCTGGCCTTCTCCTGGACCCCGCGGCTGACCGACGAGCAGATCGCCGCGCAGGCCAGAGCCGAACAGGCCTACCGGGACGCGCTGGCCGGCGATATGCCGCCCTCGGCGCGCTCGCCGCTGGCCGGACCCGCCGAGAGCCGGGACGACCAGGACCCCTACCAGTTCGAGGAGACCGAGCCGCAGCACGCGGCCGCCGGACCCATTCCGGGCGTCGCCGGCTACCAGGGCACCCGAGGCGAGATGACCTCGGCCTTGCCGCAGACCGCCGACTCCACACCCGCCGACACTGTTCCGGCCACGCCACCGCGGGACGTCGTCCCGCCGTTGCCGCGGGCCGAGGACACTCCTCTGGGGGCTTGACGTCTTGAGTGCCACAGGCAGCAACGAGAACCAGAACTCCACCGGGCCGGACCCGGACGGGTCACGGGCCGACCGGGCGCGCCGTCCGGCGGCGTCCGGGCCCGGGGGGTTCGCCGACCTCGCCGGGATGCGCGAGGCCATCCTGCGCGCCGAGCGCGGGACGCCCGCCGGTGCCGCGGGGGCACCGGCCGGGCCGGAGGCGCTGCTGGACGCGCTGCGGCGCTCCCGCCGCGTCGGCGGGACCCCGGCGGGCGGGTCGTCGATCGGCGGCGCCTTCGCGCTCGACGCCGGCCCGGAGCCCGAGCCGGACAGCGAGCCGCCGCTGCGCTCCCGCGGCGGCGGGGTGAACAAGCCCCGCGCGGTCGTGCCGACCCCGCTGCTGGCCGCCGAGGCGGTCCGGCTGGTCGACACCGCGCACAGCAAGCGGGCCCGCATGGTGACCGCGATCGGGCTGCCGGCCGTCTTCCTGGCCGCCACCGGCGTCGCGGTGATGCCGACGGTCGCGAACGCGGCCAGCTCGTCGTCATCGACCTCCACCTCGCCGACCTCCACCTCGTGCGCACCGGGCTCGTCGGCGGTGCCGAACACCGGCGGGGCCAAGAGCTCCGCGCCGACCTCGGCCCCGAGCAGCACGCCGAGCTCCGCCGCCGGCAAGCCGAGCTCAGCGCCGAGCACCCCCGGCGCCCCGCAGCCCTCCGGCGGTTCGAGCACGCCGAAGCCGTCGTCCTCGGCCCCGCAGAGCAAGCCGTCGGGCGCGCCGTCCGGCGCCCCGAACCCGGTCACGCCGACGCCGACCGGCGCCAACACCGGCCCGACCGCGCCGCCGCCGTCCGCCAGCGCCTCTAAGGCCCCGTCCTCGGCGCCGAGCAGCACCCCGAGCCCGAGCTCGTCGGTCACCTGGTGGAACCCGCTGAGCTGGCTGGGCACCACGGTCAACGGGGTGTTCAACCCGGCTCCGTCGTCGAGCCCGTCCACGGTGAACAAGCTGGCCGCGGCGCCCGCGGCCACCCCGAGCTCGAACCCGACGTCCTCGCCGGCCCCGATCCTGTCGATCGGCCTGGGCGGCTCGACCAGCCCGAGCCCGTCCGGCACGCCGAGCTCGAAGCCCTCGGTGCCGAGCACGCCGCAGCCGTCGTCCAGCGAGTCCTCCAAGCCCTCGGCGCCGTCGTCCACGCCTTCGACGCCGACTTCCAGCTCCAGCTCGACCTCCGGCGCGAGCAGCCCGTCGAGCGTGCCGTCCGGGGTTCCGACCTACCAGGGCCACGTGCTCACGGCGCCGACCACGGTCTGCGTGCAGAGCGCCGCCGCCCAGCCGTTCCGCGAGGTCGAGTGGCACCTGTCCGCGTCCTCGCTGACGCTGACCAACCAGAAGTTCCTGGGTTTCCAGAAGATCCAGACCGGTGACGGCCAGACGGTGACCGTCATGGCCATCCACGCGGACTCGATCGACCTGACCGACATGGTCACCTACAACGAGGACGGCAACGTGCCGATCCTCTCCGACGGCGGCAGGGGCCAGAACGTCCACCTGACCAACGTCACCCTGCACGTCCTGAAGCAGGTGGGCACCATGACGGCGCCCCTGCCGCTCGGTCCGGTCACGCTGGGCCCGCCCGGAGAAGCCGGGACCGACCTGATCAGCCAGGCGGTCATGGCGCTGCTGCAGTTGAACCTGCCGCTGCCGCCCAGCACCTTCACCCATGTGGACGTGGACCAGTACATGCTGACCTCTGACACGCTGGACATCCCCGGCTTCAACGTCGAGGCGCCGATCCTCAAGTAGGGATCCCGGACCCTTGCGGCCGGTCGGTCCCGACACCCGTACAGATCACCACCCCCGTGCCCGCCCTCCCGGCGGGCACGGGCTTCTGCTTTGATGAGATATCCGACATCGAAATCCTGATACCGAAGTCGGCCGTACCAGTCCGCACCCCGGGCTCGTGAGAAAGGGTCACCGCCGAATGGGCGAGTTCGTACGCGTGGAGACCGACGGCGCGGTGGGCGTGATCCGCCTGGACCGCCCGAAGATGAACGCGCTGAACGTGCAGGTGCAGCGCGAGCTGCACGAGGCCGCCGACCAGGTCGGTGCCGACCCGGCGATCCGGGCCGCGGTGATCTGGGGCGGCGAGAAGGTGTTCGCCGCCGGCGCGGACATCAAGGAAATGCAGGGCATGTCCTACGCGGACATGGCGGTGCAGTCCGTGCGGCTCCAGGACGCCTTCAAGGCGCTGGCGAACATCCCCAAGCCGGTCATCGCCGCGATCACCGGCTACGCCCTGGGCGGCGGCTGCGAGCTGGCCCTGACCGCCGACTTCCGGGTCGCGGCCGAGGACGCCAAGCTGGGCCAGCCGGAGATCTCCCTCGGCCTGATCCCCGGGGCCGGCGGCACCCAGCGGCTGCCCCGGCTGATCGGCCCGGCCCGGGCCAAGGACCTGATCTTCTCCGGCCGCATGGTGGACGCCGCCGAGGCGCTGGCGATCGGCCTGGTGGACCGAGTGGTCCCGGCCGCCGATGTCTACAAGACTGCTGTGGAGTGGGCGGGCACCTTCGCCGATGGTCCCGCGTTGGCCATCAAGGCGGCCAAGGAGGCCGTGAACCGCGGGTTGGAAGTGGACCTGGAGACCGGCCTGGAGATCGAGCGCCTCCAGTTCACCGGGACCTTCGCCACCGACGACCGCACCGAGGGCATGCGGGCTTTCGTGGCCAAGGAGAAGCCGGGCTTCACCGGACGTTGAACAAGGTGGGGGCCCACCCCGGGTCCCCGTCGAGCCAAGGAGGCGTCACGGCAATGGCCATGGAACAGCTCCCAGAGGCCGCCCAGGCCCGGATGAACGAGATCCGGAACTCGGGCACCTGGGGCTCGGCCCTGACCACCAACGAGTTCGCCGCGGTCCGCGCCGCCGGCTTCGAACCCGTCGGCCAGGTCTTCGGCTCCTGCGTGTACCACCTGGGCTACACCGGGGCCTACAACTGCCCCGGAGCCTGGATGGGCGGGGCCGGCTACACCTCGACCTCCACCGGCCGCTACTCGGCCTACGCGCCGCTGACGCAGTCGCTGTACGACGCGCGCCGGCTGGCCGTGGGGCGGATGAGCACCGAGGCCTCGCTGCTCGGCGGCGACGGCGTCGTCGGGGTACGGCTGGCGATCCGCCGGTTCCCGGCCGGCGGCCTGGAGTTCTCGGCGATCGGCACCGCGGTGCGCGCCGCGAACAGCACGGTGAAGCTGCGGAACCCCTTCACCTCCCACGTCACCGGCCAGGAGTTCGCCAAGCTGGTGATGAACGGCTGGATCCCGGTGTCGCTGGTGCTCGGCATCGCCATCGGGACCCGGCACGACGACTGGTGGACCCGGATGGCCTCGCGGCGCTGGGCCGGCAACCAGGAGGTGGAGGGCTACACGGACCTGGTGAACCAGACCCGGCACGCCTCCCGGCAGGAGCTGGCCCGGAACGTGAAGGGCGTGCACGCCGACGGGGTCGTGGTGTCCTCCATCGAGCTGGAGATCCGGGAACGGGAGTGCCCGGTCACCGACGGCCAGCGGGACCACATCTGCGAGGCCACCACCATCGGCACCGCCATAGCGGCGTTCAAGAGCAGCGGCCAGCCGGCCCGGACCGGCTCGCTGGCCATCATGTCGCTGGACCCGGAGCGGCGCGCCGCCGCCCGGCGCGAGACTTCTGTGCGATACCTGTAACGAGGGGCTGGAGACACGAGATGGCTGACAAGATCGCGCACACCGCCGAGGGCGTGCCCGAGGACGCGATGCGGCGGCTGGCCGAGCTGAAGCCGGGCTCGCCCGGCTCGATCTTCACCTCGGACCTGTCGGTGAACGAGTTCCTGCTGGTGAAGGAGGCCGGCTTCCGGCCGCTGGGCCTGGTCCTGGGCTCCTCGATCTACCACGTGGGCCTGCAGGTCGCGCGCTGGGGCAAGAGCCAGGAGCTGGACGTCCTGAGCCAGGCCATGTACCACGCCCGCGAGCTGGCGATGACCCGGATGGAGGCCGAGGCGGACGCGCTCGGCGCGGACGGGATCGTCGGGGTCCGGCTGGAAGTGGAGTTCAAGGAGTTCGGCAACGACGTCGCCGAGTTCATCGCGATCGGCACCGCGGTCAAGGACGACGGCAGCGGCCAGCACGGCAACGTCACCTGGCGCAACAACAAGAACCAGCCCTTCACCTCGGACCTGTCCGGCCAGGACTTCTGGACCCTGATCCGGGCCGGCTACGCCCCGCTGGGCATGGTCATGGGTTCGTGCGTGTACCACATCGCGCACCAGCGCTTCGGCGCGGCGCTGGGCAACATCGGCAAGAACGTGGAGCTGGAGCAGTTCACCCAGGCCCTGTACGACGCCCGCGAGCTGGCCATGGCCCGGATGCAGGCCGAGGCCGAGGCGCTGCACGCCGAGGGCATCGTCGGCGTCCAGCTGCGTAACCACAGCCACACCTGGGGCTCGCACACCACCGAGTTCTTCGCCCTGGGCACCGCGGTCCGCCCGCTGCGCGCCGACCACCAGATCCAGCGCCCGACGATGGTCCTGAGCCTGGACTGATCCCGGCTCCCCACCCGCCCCCGAACAGTGGTTGAG
>NZ_JAAFYZ010000550.1 GCF_018274385.1 Catenulispora pinistramenti
TTTGATAGCGCGAACTTGACCCCCGGCCACCGGCACTGTAGGCGAAGCCCTGCCGACGCGACCGAGGGGAACGAACCGAAAACCAGCCGGAAGAATGGCAAAGCCCAGTGGTTCGGTACCGGCGGCCCGGCGAATTCGGCCGCCAGTCTGGGTGCTGGCAACGCGACAGTCGCAGGGTGCGCGTTCCGGGTTGGCGGGCGCCGGATCGGCCCGGCGGCAACAAACAATCGATACCACCATCGGTATAGCAGGTTGCCGAGAAAGATCGTCAGAGAGCGGCTGCGATAGTCGCCGGACTGCCTCCGGTCCGGGCCTTCGACTCTCAAAGCAGGCATGGCTGTTCAGCACTGCACTTGGGCCTGTTAACTGCACTGCACCGCACCCGGGCATGCTCTCGACCAACTAACCACCGGCCCGCCGCCACGACCTCACCGGCAGCTGCATCAACCAACCGGTGTCCTCGTTCCCTGCGTTTTGTATTTCTCCGGCTGGTTTTCGGTTCGTTCCCCTCGGTCGCGTCGGCAGGGCTTCGCCTACAGTGCCGGTGGCCGG
>NZ_JAAFYZ010000551.1 GCF_018274385.1 Catenulispora pinistramenti
GGGTAAAGTCCGCGCGCGGCGGTCGAGCATTTGACCTGCGGTTTCGTTCAGCGCGAACTTGACCCCCGGCCACCGGCACTGTAGGCGAAGCCCTGCCGACGCGACCGAGGGGAACGAACCGAAAACCGACCGGAAGAATGGCAAAGCCCAGTGGTTCGGTACCGGCGACCCGGCGAGGTCAGCCGCCGGTCGGGGCGCTGGCAGCGCGACAGTCGCAGGGTGTTCATTCTGGGCTGGCGGGTGCGGATACAGGTGTAGGCGCGGGCTCGCCTGGCTGCCAAGATAGCTGCGCCGAATGACAGACAGACCTGACCACCAAGATGACTGCCGCCGGATGACAGACAGACCTGGCCAACAAGGCATGCCGCCGCCTACCGCACCCGGGCATGTTCCCGACCAACAGACTACCGGCCCGCCGCCAAGGCCTCACCGGCAGCGGCATCAACCAACCGGTGTCCTCGTTCCCTGCGTTTTGTATTTCTCCGGCTGGTTTTCGGTTCGTTCCCCTCGGTCGCGTCGGCAGGGCTTCGCCTACAGTGCCGGTGGCCGGG
>NZ_JAAFYZ010000552.1 GCF_018274385.1 Catenulispora pinistramenti
GGCGGGGTTGTGAACACGCGAACCGGCAGCCGACAAACACACCCACCACCCCGAACCCCGAACCGGCTCAACCATGACCGAAGGCCGTAAAAATGCCTTGAAACCCAAAACCAAACCGCACCCGGTCCGCAAACCCCATCCCCCAAAAGGATCCGGCTAGCACCTGCCATCGAATACTGCATCGTCGCGCCACGCGCTGGATCGCGGCATTGGCGCGGCGCCTGGCCGAACAAGGCTCTTCGTCGACGCTTGGGTGCTCCTCCCCGATTCGGGTGGAGCACCCAAGCCGAGCGCTCCAGCCCGAAGGGCGTGTCAGCGGCCCGCCGCGCCGTCCATCTGCATCGCCAGGCTGGCGGGGCGCATGTCCGTCCAGACTTCGGCGATGTGGTCCAGGCATTCCTGGCGCGTGGCGGGGCCGAGGGCTGTGCGCCAGCCTGGGGGAACGGGGATGGTCGCGGGCCAGAGTGAGTGCTGGCCTTCGTCGTTGACCAGGGCCAGGTATTGGGCTGTCTCGTCTTCGAAGGGGTTCGTCATTTGTCCTCCTGCGT
>NZ_JAAFYZ010000553.1 GCF_018274385.1 Catenulispora pinistramenti
AGTTCGCGCCGTACGAAACCGCCGCCCACCTGCATGTCCGCCGCGCGCGGACTTTACCCCCGGACACCGGTGCTGTACCCCCCGGGCTGACGACGCGACCGAGGGGAACGGACCGCACCACCTCAGGGACCGCCGCCGCTGAGACTCACCCAGCCACCCGAGGGAACCGCGCTAGTTTCCCTGAGGTTGCCGAGGCCCGCCGGAGGCCCGGCCCTTCACCACAGCTCTTGACTTTGATCTTGCTTGTGGCTCGTGATCTTGCTGTTGATCTGGCCTGTGCCTGTGCCCTTGCTCTGACTTGCTGGAGTTGAAGAGGCCTGAGGTGGGGCGGGGTTGTGAACGCGAAAACCGGCAGCCGACAAACACACCCACCGCCCCGAACCCCGAACCGGCACAACTATGACCGAAGGCGTAAAAAGCTTTAGTGCCTGTTGCTCAACCGAACATGGGTGTTGAGCTGGGAAAATAGTTCCTGGTGTGGGGTGTGATCCGTTGTTGGTGGCGGTAGAGGTTGGTGACGGATCGGGGCGGGGTTCGGCCGGGGAGG
>NZ_JAAFYZ010000554.1 GCF_018274385.1 Catenulispora pinistramenti
ATGGCGCGAACTTGACCCCCGGCCACCGGCACTGTAGGCGAAGCCCTGCCGACGCGACCGAGGGGAACGAACCGAAAACCAGCCGGAAGAATGGCAAAGCCCAGTGGTTCGGTACCGGCGGCTCGGCAGATTCGGCCGCCGGTCTGGGTACTGGCAACGCGGCGGTCGCAGGGTGCTCATTCTGTGCTGGCGGGTGCGGCCGCAGGTGTGGGCGCGGGCTCGTCTGGCCACCAAGATGGTTGCCGCCGGATACAGACGGATCTGGCCGCCAAGACAGCTGCCGCCGGATCACAGACGGACCTGACCACCAAGATGGCTGCCGCCAGATGACAGATAGACCGGGTCACCACGGCATGCCGCCTATCGCACCCGGGCATGTTCCCGACCAACTGACCACCGGCCCGCCGCCAGCACCTCACCGGCAGCCGCACCAGCCAACCGGTGTCTTCGTTCCCTGCGTTTTGTATTTCTCCGGCTGGTTTTCGGTTCGTTCCCCTCGGTCGCGTCGGCAGGGCTTCGCCTACAGTGCCGGTGGCCGGG
>NZ_JAAFYZ010000555.1 GCF_018274385.1 Catenulispora pinistramenti
GTGCCTGAGCTGCGGTTTCGTACGGCGCGAACTTGACCCCCGGCCACCGGCACTGTAGGCGAAGCCCTGCCGACGCGACCGAGGGGAACGAACCGAAAACCAGCCGGAAGAATAGCAATCGCAGGGACCGAGGGCGCGGGTTGCTTGGTGCGGCTGCCGGTGAGACGCTCGCGGCGGGCCGGTGGTCAGTTGGGCGAGAATGTGCCCGGGTGCAGTGCGATAAGGGGCATGTGCGCACAACAACCACCCGCCAGTTGCTGATATCCACGACAGGCATAGCTATCCGCAGTATCGGCTTTGGTGGCGAGGCTAATCCGCCATCCGCCGGTGCTCATCGTGGCATTCGGGCCAGTCCGCACTCGCTAGCTCAGAATGCGCGCTTCGAGGATGGTGCGTTGCCAGGCGCCGCACCGGCTGTCAACGGCCATGAGGAAGTCGGGGTGGGCGGCCGGGTGATGTCGAGGCTGGCGGACATCAGAAATCCAGGTGGGTGCCCACCGAAGTTCTCGGTGGGCGGTCGTGGGGGTTCCCGGTGCGGTC
>NZ_JAAFYZ010000556.1 GCF_018274385.1 Catenulispora pinistramenti
GGTCGCGTCGGCAGGGCTTCGCCTACAGTGCCGGTGGCCGGGGGTCAAGTTCGCGCTGAACAAAACCGCAGCTCACACACCCAACCGCCGCGCGCGGACTTTACCCCCGGACACCGGTGCTGTACCCATCGGGCTGACGACGCGACCGAGGGGAACGGACCGCACCACCTCACAAACCGCCAGCGCAGGGCCCTGACCCGGCCACCCTATGGAACCGCGCCAGTTCCCCGAGGGAGCCGAGAGCCCCCGCCGGAGGCGCCGGCTCTTCATCACAGTGGTCTGGCGCGTTGCAGCGCCGTCGTGTCGGCGCGAAAATGACCCCGAGAGGTGCTGTCAACGTCGCTGACGGTTCACCTCGCCCCGCTCGTCATGATCCTGCGAACACTGAGCCGACGCAGCGATATCGGAGCGGTTCGCGAACTGAACCCGAAGCTTCACGCGACGGCACGGATCCTTGACTGTCATCTGCACCAACATCGCCTGGGAGGCCGGGCCATCTCATGGTGCCCTGGGTCACCCTCATTTTCCGGCTAGC
>NZ_JAAFYZ010000557.1 GCF_018274385.1 Catenulispora pinistramenti
CGGGGGTCAAGTTCGCGCCGTACGAAACCGCAGCTCAAATGCTCGACCGCAAGCGCGCGGACTTTACCCCCGGACACCGGTGCTGTACCCCCCGGGCTGACGACGCGACCGAGGGGAACGGACCGCAACCACCTCACAAACCGCCGCCGCAGGGCCCTGACCGGACCACCCTATGGAACCGCGCCAGTTCCCCGAGGGAGCCGAGAGCCCCCGCCGGAGGCGCCGGCTCTTCATCACAGTTTTTGATCTTGCCGTTGACCTTGATCTGGCTCTTGCTCCGACTTGCCGGAGTTGAAGAGGCCTGAGGTGCGGCGGGGTCGTGAACACGAGAACCGGCAGCCGACGAACATGCCCGCCGCCGCGAACCCCGAACCGGCACAACTATGACCGAAGGCCGTAAAATGCTTCTAAGAGCCTGTTGCTCAACCGAACGTTGTGTGTGGCGTGGACTCGTCTGAGTGATTTGGTGTCAATGTACGCATAAAGGCAGGGCCTCCTGTGTAGCTCGTGGGTGTTGAGTCCGATGAGCACCAGG
>NZ_JAAFYZ010000558.1 GCF_018274385.1 Catenulispora pinistramenti
TTTCGTATGGCGCGAACTTGACCCCCGGCCACCGGCACTGTAGGCGAAGCCCTGCCGACGCGACCGAGGGGAACGAACCGAAAACCAGCCGGAGAAATACAAAACAGGGGGTGCGGGTACCGGCGGCCCGCCGAATTCGGCCGCCGGTCCCGATGCTGGCCAGCGCGCCGGTATCCGAAGTGCGCGTTCCGGGCTGGCGGCCGCCGGATCGGCCCGACGGCAACAAACAACCGATACCACCACCGGGATAGCAGGTTGCTGAGACAGATCGGCGGAAACCGGCTGCAGTAGTCCCCAAGCTGGGTCTTGTCCGGGTCTCGACACTCATCGCAGGCACGGCCGTCCAGCACCACACACGGGCCTGTCAACTGCACTACACCCGGGCATGTTCTCGACCAACTAACCACCGGCCCGCCGCCACACCCTCACCGGCAGCCGCAGCAGCCAACCGGTGTCCTCGTTCCCTGCGTTTTGTATTTCTCCGGCTGGTTTTCGGTTCGTTCCCCTCGGTCGCGTCGGCAGGGCTTCGCCTACA
>NZ_JAAFYZ010000559.1 GCF_018274385.1 Catenulispora pinistramenti
CCCCCGGCCACCGGCACTGTAGGCGAAGCCCTGCCGACGCGACCGAGGGGAACGAACCGAAAACCAGCCGGAGAAATACAAAACAGGGGGTGCGGGTACCGGCGGCTCGGCGAGTTCGACCGCCGGTACTGGTGCTGGCCAGCGCGCCGGTATCCGAGGTGCGCGTTCCAGGTTGGCGGGCGCCGGATCGGCACGGCGGCAACAAACAACCGATACCACCACCGGGATAGCAGGTTGCTGAGACAGATCGGCGGAAATCGGGCTGCAGTAGTCGCCGAGCTGGGTCTTGTCCGGGTCTTCGCCCCTCATCGCGGGCACGGCCGTCCAGCACCGCACATGGGCCTGTTAACTGCACTACACCCGGGCATGTTGTCGACCACCCAACCAGCGACCCGCCGCCACGCCCTCACCGGCAGCGGCATCAGCCAACCGGTGTCCTCGTTCCCGGCGTTTTGTATTTCTCCGGCTGGTTTTCGGTTCGTTCCCCTCGGTCGCGTCGGCAGGGCTTCGCCTACAGTGCCGGTGGCCGGG
>NZ_JAAFYZ010000056.1 GCF_018274385.1 Catenulispora pinistramenti
CCCGCACTCCCCCGCCGCCCGATCGCCTCCGCCCGCGCCAGCACGTCCCGGGCCTGCGCCACGACCTCGACGCCGTACGCGGTCGGCTCGACACCCCCGGCCCCGCGCAGGAACAACGGCTCGCCGAACAGCCGCTCGATCCGGCGCAGCTGGGTGCTCATCGCAGGCTGCGAATACCCCAGCACGGCCGCCGCGCGCCCGACGCTGCCGGCGTCCGCGATCGCACACAGGGTGCGCAAGTGGCGGAGTTCCAGTTCCATGGCTTCCCTCCCCGATGAGCAGGTGTGGAGAGGATAGATCCGCCTGGGTGAATCCGCCTCGGTCCTGCGGGATGCCGCCTTCGCCAGCCCTCTGCTGCTGCCCCTTTTGCTACTGCACTTTTGCTACTGCACTTTTGCTGCTGCCCTTGTTGCTACTGCCCTTGTTGCGGATCGTCCATCGGCCGTACCTGCGCGCCGGTGTCGAGGATGCCGATCCCGCTCCCGGTCGCGGCCTGGGAACCAGTCAGCGCCACGGCCGCGGTGTGCTCGGGGGCCGAGACCGTCTGCCGCACGGTTCCGGCGCCGTCGGAGACACCGACCTTCACCACGTGCCGGGTCCCGGCCACCAGCAGATACACCTTCCCGTCCGGTGCCCGCCACCGCGCCTGCGCGACCACGTTCGGTCCGAGGGTCGAGCAGGTCCGGCCGTCCGACTCGGTGCCGGTGACCGTCGCCGCCGCCTGTGCGGCCGGCGGCAGGAACTCGCTGGTCGCCGAACCGCCGCCGGCCCACTGGTCGGCGCGCACGCACACCCACGAAGCAAGGCCCTGCGACTGTGGCAGCGGCTGCTGTGCGAAGACCCAGGTGTCGACCTGCTTCATCCCCTGGCCCGCCAGCGCCGACAGGCCGCAGGCCACCCGCGCCTCGGTGCCGAACGCGTCCGGCGCCGCCACTTCGCGCGGGGTCTGTGTCGGGTCGGTCTTCGGCGGCGCGGTGAACAGCAGGTGGGTGCCGGTGACGCCGCCGAGGTCCGTCATCGCGAACGTCTCGCCGCCGACCGCCGCGGTCGCGTGCAGCTGGAGCGTCGGCCAGGAACCGCAGCCGGAGGCCGGGGGCTTGGGCAACGCCGCGGTGACGCCGTCCGACACCGTCGCGGCCTGCACCGATGCCGATGGCGTTCGCAGGTCTCTGACACCGACCGTGTCGACCCACGGCGCCACCAACCACCGGTCCCCGGCGTCGGTCGAGCGCAAGACCACCGCGCCGGCCGACGTCAGGTCCGCGTCGTCGGCAGGTACGACGTCCAGCCGGACCGGGTCGGCGGCGGTCGGTGCGTCGGGCAGCGTGTAGCGGGCCAGGCGCGTGGAATCGAAGAGCAGCACGACGGTCGCGCCGTCCAAGTGCCCGCTCCAGAGCACGTGGACCGGTTGCAGCGGCGGGCCGTCGGCGGCCCCGAGGCCGAGCTTGTACACGTCAGGATGCTGCGACGACCACGCGTTCACGGCCTGCCCGACGGTCGTGGCCGGGACGCTGCCCTCACCGCGTGTCGGCCACACACCGAAGTCCAACCGCGGACTCTGCTGCCAGGCGCCGTCCGCCACCTGGATGGCGGTGTGCGCGACGTCGGCACCGGCCGCCCCGGTGGCCGCCGCGTCCGCGCCGCCCGACCCCGAGCCGCTGACCCCGATGACGATCGCCAGCAGCGCGACCAGCGCCACCCCGCCGCCCGCCGCCACGCCCCGGGTCTGGCGGCGGCGCCGTGACAGGTCGGCGGGCCGGGTGCGCAGCGTGCACGGATCGAACTCCGAGGACTCCAGCACGTCGGCCGGGTGCTCGGCGAGCAACTGCCGCGCCCGCTCCAGCGCCGCCGGCACGCCGCGCGCGCCGGCGCCGGAGAGCAGCTCGGCCACCTCGTCGGCGTCGAGCTCTTCCAGGCCGAGCAACACGTAGGCCATCCGCGCGGTGACACTCAGCCCGCGCAGCGCGGCGTCCAGCTCCAACTCCTGCGAGCCGCCGCCGAGCGGGAACAGCCGCAGGCCCCAGACATAGGGCCGGCGCAGCGAGCGCGGCCACCACGCCTTGCCCAGCACCGCGTTGACCACGGCCTGGCGCAGTATGGCGTAGGAGTCGCCGTCCACTTGCTGCGGCGCGCGCCGGAGCCACTGGCCGGGCCCGCCGCCGGGCTCAGCCCCACCGGACAACGTGCGTTGCGCTATTGCGTGCGCCGCCAGCACCCGGCCGTGCCGGTCGCCTTCCGGCGGCAGCGCCAGGTACGCGATCCTGACCAGACGGGAATAGTGCAGCACCAGAGCCGCCTCGAGATCTTCCCGCCCGCTCGAGGGGCGGTCGCGATCATCGAGCACGAGGCCCTCCCTTTCTCTGGATTGAAGAACGATTCACAGTGCGGATGGTCACCACCGATACCCGCAGCGCCGCTCGCTACCCCAACCCTTTCAGACCGGGAGCGGTCTTTGTCAGCGGTTTGCCATGCGGATCGCCGCGAGTGATCGACGCGAGTGATCGACGCGAGTGATCAACGCCGCTTTGTAAGAACCCTGGTGGGGACTGGTCATGCGGTTCTGGAGGCGGGAGGAGCCTCACCCAGTGAGGATCCGGCGGGTCCGCGCGGGCGCGCCGGAGGGCAACTCGGCGAGGATGTCGGCGAGCGAGACCGCGGCCAGGCTGGCCCGCCACGCGTCGTGCGCCTCGGCCATCGTCCGGGCCAGCGGGCAGGTCTCCCGGCACTCCTCGGCACTCAGCGCGCCGCGTCCCTGCTGCCGGATCTCGCGGCACTCATACGGCGCCACGGCCCCGTCCACCGCTTCCACGATCTGCAGCATCGTGATGTCCGCCGCCGGCCGGGCCAGCCGGAAGCCGCCGCGCGGCCCGGTGCTGGCGGCCAGGATCCCGGCCCTGGTGAGGGCCTGCAGCTGCTTGGCGAGGTAGGGCGCCGGCAGGTCGTAGTACGTCGCCAACTGCGTCGCCGACGCCGTCTCGCCGGGTTGCAGCTGGGCCAGGGAGGCGGCGCAGTGCAGAACCCATTCCGTGCTGGTCGGCAACTTCATACCGGCGATTCTATCTCAGATATTGCGGATCTATTTAGTCCGAGATAGAGTCGGGGCGAGACAGCGGACAGATCAGGGTTTTGCGAACAGGGAGACAGCTCATGCGCATCGCCGTCGCCGGGGCCACCGGCAACATCGGAGCCCGCACCGTCGCCGTGCTGGAACGCGCCGGACACGACGTGGTGGGGATCAGCCGCAAGCAGGGGGCGGACCTGAGCACCGGCGAGGGCCTGGACGCCGCGCTGGCCGGGGTGGAAGCCGTCATCGACGCCTCCAACGGACCGGAGGGCCTGAGCTTCCCGGAGACCGTCGCCTGGTTCGGCGGCGCCACCGCGAACCTCCTGGCCGCCGAGGAGCGGGCCGGGGTACGGCACCACGTGCTGCTGTCCATCGTCGGGATCCACCGCACCGAGGGCAACGCGCACTACGGCGGCAAGCGGGAGCAGGAGCGGCTGGTCGAGGCCGGGACCGTGCCGTGGACCATCGTGCCCGCGACCCAGTTCCACGACTTCGCGGCGATGGCGGCGAGCTGGACCGCGCAGGACGGGGTGGCCCCGATCGCCCCGCTGCTGTTGCAGCCGATCGCCCCCGACGACGTCGCCGCGGTGCTGGCGCTGGTGGCGACCGGGGAACCGCGCGGCCGGTTCGCCGACGTCGCGGGCCCGGAGACCGAGGACATGGTGGACATGGCGCGGCGGACGCTGGAGGCCCGGGGGCAGGCGCTCAAGCTGCGGCCGACCTGGGACGGCGCGATCTTCGGCGAGGAGATGGCCGGGAACTCGCTGCTGCCCGGAGCCGGTGCGCACATCGCGCCGACGAGCTTCGACGCTTGGTTGGAGCAGGAGCGGAAGAACGCCGGGCGGTAGCGGCGCCTCGCCGACCGGTCGCCGCCTGACGGGTCGCCGCCCGACGGGGTTACCCCTGGACCAGCGCGACCACCCGAAAGCGTTCCAACATCGCCTCGGTGTCGTCGTCCACCGCGAAGTCCGGGTCCCCGATGTAGTCGCGCATTTCGACGCTGTGCCAGAAATCCTCGTGCCCGGCCCGCCACTCGGCCACCGAGGCGTAGCCCTCGCCCTCGTCCACGGCGTGCGCCAGGTCGACGTCGCCGAGCCGGGCGAAGCGGACCTCGGTGGTCTCGATCACGGCGATCGGCCGGTCGTCGTTGTCCAGGACCAGGACCCGCCGGCCGGCTTGCGGGAACGGTTCGCCGTCCAGCCGGTATTCGAGCGCCAGCGAGGTGGTCGAGGTCTTGCTGCCGTCCAGGATCGCGGCGTTGAGCTGGTCGCGCAGCGGGCCGGGGAAGGCGAAGCCGGTCGTCGGCAGGTCCGCGACGTCGGCCGCGCTGAGTATCTGCGGTATCGGCGGTATCTGCGGTATCGGCGCTTCGGTCGTCCCGCTCATCAGCCCACTCCCAGATAGCGCAGGACCGCCAGCACGCGGCGGTGGTCGACGTCGGTCTGCGGCAGATCGAACTTGGTGAAGATGTTGGCGACGTGCTTCTCGACCGCGCGCTCACCGATCACCAGCGTGCCGGCGATGGCGGCGTTGGTCCGGCCCTCGGCCACCAGCGCCATCACCTCGGCCTCGCGCGGGGTGAGGGTGTCGGACCGGTCGGGCCGGCGGTTGGCGCCGACCAGCTGCGTGACCACCTCCGGGTCCAGCGCGGTGCCGCCGGCCGCGACCCGGTTGAGCGCGTCTATGAAGTCCTCGATGTCGACCACGCGTTCCTTGAGCAGGTAGCCCATGCCCCGCGAACTGTGGGCGAGCAGGTCGCTGGCGAAGCGGGCCTCGACGTACTGCGAGAACATCAGGATGCCGAGCTCCGGGTACCGCTTGCGCAGCTCGACCGCCGCGCGCACGCCCTCGTCGGTGTGGTCCGGCGGCAGCCGGATGTCGACGACGGCTACGTCCGGACGGTGCTCGTCCACCGCGGCCAGCAGTGCCGTCGCGTCGCCGACCGCCGCGGCCACCTCCTGGCCGCGCGAGCGGAGCAACTGCACCAGACCGTCCCGCAGGATCGCGGTGTCCTCGGCGATGACGATGCGCATGGCGACAACCGTAGCGGGGGTCTTGGCAGCAGCGGGTTGACCCCGGCTCACGAGAACGGGGATTCAGCCTGCGGCGCGGGTCGCGGGTCGCGGTCGCCGATCGAGGTCACCGATCGGGGTCACCGATCGCCGGTTCCCGAGCACCAGTCGCCAAGCACCAGTCGCCACGGATTACAGATCCGAGTCGCGAACTACAGATCCGAGTCGCGGATCGCGAGTCGCAGACCGTCACGCCTTCATCGGCAGCGCGACCGTCACCACCGTAGGCCCGCCCTCCGGACTGTCGATCCCGACCGTCCCGTCCACGGTCCCGATCCGGTCGGCGAGCCCGGCCAGGCCGCCGCCGGGCCGCATCCGGGCGCCGCCGCGGCCGTCGTCCGAGACCCGCAGCGTGAGGTGTCCGCCGGCGACCTCGATCAGCACGCTCGCCCGCGTGGCCCGGCCGTGCTTCGCGGCGTTGGTCAGCAGTTCGGCGGCGCAGAAGTAGGCCATGGTCTCGATCGCGGCGGCCGGACGCGGATCGGGGACGAGCACCGTCAGCTCCGTCGGGATGGGGCCGTTGGCGGTCAGCGTCCGCAGCGCCGGCTCCAAACCCTGGTCCAGCGTCGGCGGATGGATGCCGCGGACCAGGTCGCGCAGCTCGGCGATCGCCGTCTTCGCGGTGACCTGCGCCTGGTCGACCAGGCTGCGGGTGTGCGCCAGCTGCGTGTGGTCGGCCGAGTCGCCGTCGAGGGTGTCCTTCAGCATCACCAGCTGCATCCCGAGGGCGACCAGCCGGGCCTGCGCGCCGTCGTGCAGATCGCGCTCGATGCGGCGGAGCGTGGCCGCGGAGTCGTCGACCGCGTAACTCCGCGAGCGCTCCAGCTGCCGGACCCGCGCCGCCGAGCGTCCCGAGCCCAGGACCACGCGGTAGAACTGGAGGTCGAGCGTGACCAGCTTGCGCGCGACCCAGGCCGCCAGCGCGACCATGAACAGTCCGACCACCGAGAGCACGAAAGCACTCTGCAGAGTGGAGAACCAGAACCCGAACAAGTGGATCCCGCGCTTGATGGTGCCGTCCGGCTGCCGGGTGTAGAGGTCGTCCCAGTTCCGCATCACCGGCCAGAAGACCCAGAGCAGCCCGTAGAACCACAGACCGACGCCGATCACCAGGTTCAGCAAGGCGATCGGGAGCCGGACCGAGAGGAACGCGGCCTCCATCCAGCCGCCGCCGTCGCCGCTGAGCATGAACCGGCGCCACGTCAGGACGCCGCCTTCCTTCCGGTCCGCGGGCGGTTCCAACCGCACCCCGAACAGCCGCCACACCAGCCCCCGATACAGCCGTCCGAATCCCCGCGCCACCGCGATCGCCGACGCGACCACCCACGGCCCGAGCGGCGTCACCGTCAGGACCACGCCGAGGAGAAGCAGGGCATTGACGACCACGAAACCGACGGCCCACAACACGGAGCTGGCGACGAGGTAGAGCGCCGACGCGACGAAGCCGATGTGCGGGGCTTCGGGCTCGGCGGACGGCGGCGGCTGGGTGGACATGGGCACCATCATGATCGACCGCCCGCCGCGTGCCCAGCGGGCAGGCACGAAGGTTCCAGAGTTCGGTTAACCGGCCTGTCCGCTCTGCGGGCCGGCTGAACCGGATGCGGCGGACTAATCGCCGGCGGCTGCGGCTCCGAAGCCGTTGCTCCGGCTACTCCAGCTACTCCAGCTGTTCCGGCTGCTCCAGTTACTCCGACTGTTCCGACTGTTCCGGGTGTTCCGGCTACTCCGGCTCCGCAAGCAACGCCACCCGCGTCACGATCCGCGCGATCCGCTCCGCCGTCGCCTCCGGCGAGGCCACCGGCTGCACGATGTTGCTGACCGTCAGCCGCACCACGCACTCCACCGCCAGCTCCCGCGAGTACTCGTCCACCTCGGGCCAGGCGTGCGCGGCATACGCGCCGAGCATCGCGGTCGCGGTGTCCAGCAGCGGCTCCGACCGGGTCGTCAGGTGCGCCATCAGCTCGCCGTCGCCGCCGCGCTGGCTGGTGATCACCGCCTTCAGCAGCTCGTTGTCGGCGGCGGTGCGCAACGTGAACTCGACGCCCGCGGTGACGCCGGCGCGCAGGTCCGAACCGTGCCCGTCCAGCACCTCGCGGATGCCGTCCAGGAACCGGTCCACCTCGCGCATCACCAGCGCCTGGCCGAGCGCGTCCTTGCTGCCGAACTCGGTGTAGCAGGTCTGCCGGCTCACCCCGGCGCGCTCGGCGACGTGCGCCATCCGCAGGCCGCCCCAGCCGGCGTCGGCGACCAGGCCGTACGCGGCGTCGAGCACGCGGTCGCGCAGGCTGGCGCGGATCGATTCGGTGTAGCGAGTCATCCCTGGTGATTGTAGGCAACCGGCGCCGCCCGACCGCTTGACACTATTAGAGATTTTGTCTAGTTTCTGGACACTGCTCGTTGTTTTGTAAGGTGAACGAGGGAGCGGATGATGACGGCGATCGCCGTGTCCGGCCCCGCCGAGTCCTCCTGGCGGGACGGCAAGAAGTACCTGTGGCCACTGGGCCTGCTGGTCCCGATGATCCCGTGGATCGCCTGGGGCCTGGCCGCCGCCACCGGCCTGGGCCTGGCCTGGTGGGCCGGGCCGATCCTGGTGTTCGGGATCTTCCCGTTCTTCGACTGGGCGATCGGCAAGGACTCCGACAACCCGCCGGACTCGGTACTGGCGTTCCTGGAGGGCCAGCGCTACTACCGCTGGTGCACCTACCTATACCTGCCGTTGCAGTACGCGGGACTGGTGACCGCCTCGTGGCTGTGGTCCAGCGGCCGGCTCGACACCCTGGACGCGATCGGCCTGGCGGCCAGCGTCGGCACGGTCGGCGGCATCGGCATCAACACCGCGCACGAACTCGGCCACAAGAAGGACGACCTGGAACGCTGGTTGTCGAAGGTGGCGCTGGCGCAGACCCTGTACGGGCACTTCTTCATCGAGCACAACCGCGGCCACCACGTGCGCGTGGCCACTCCCGAGGACCCGGCCAGCTCCCGGCTCGGCGAGAGCTTCTACCGCTTCTGGCCGCGCTCGGTCGCCGGCAGCTTCCGCTCCGGCTGGCATCTGGAGAAGGCGCGGCTGGGGCGCTCGAACCGCAAGCCGTGGACGCTGCGCAACGACGTGCTCAACGCCTGGGCGATGTCGGTCGTGGTGTTCGGCACGCTGATCGGCGTCTTCGGGGTGCGGATCGTGCCGTATCTGCTGATCCAAGCGGTGTTCGGCTTCTCACTGCTGGAGGTCGTGAACTACCTGGAGCACTACGGTCTGCTCCGCCAGAAGAACGGCGAACGCTACGAACGCTGCGCGCCCCGGCACAGCTGGAACAGCAACAACATCGCCTCCAACGTGCTGCTCTACCACCTCCAGCGGCACAGCGACCACCACGCCAACCCGACCCGGCGCTATCAGGCCCTGCGGCACTTCGACGACGCGCCGGAACTGCCCAGCGGTTACGCGACGATGATCGTGTTGGCCTACGTCCCGCCGCTGTGGCGCCGGGTGATGGACCCGAAGGTGCTGGCGCACTTCGACGGGGACGTGCGACTGACGAATCTCCAGCCCCGCAAGCGGGAGAAGCTGCTGGCCCGCTACGGGACGGAGAAGGCATGAGCACCTATCAGTGCCCTGTCTGCGACTACCGCTACGACGAGCGCCGGGGCGACCCGCGCGAGGGCTTCCCGGCCGGCACGGCATGGGAGGCGGTGCCGGACGACTGGACGTGCCCGGACTGCGGGGTGCGGGAGAAGACCGACTTCGAGCTGCGGGAAGAGACACGGGAAGAGATATGAATCAGGAGCCATACAAAGTTTGGGAATGCCAGGTCTGCGGGTTCGTCTACGACGAGGCGTTGGGCTGGCCCGAGGAGGACATCGCGCCGGGCACGCGGTGGGAGGACATCCCGGACGACTGGTCGTGCCCGGACTGTGGCGCGGCCAAGGCCGACTTCGCGATGGCCGAGACGAGCCGTGTCTGAGCCGGGAGCCGATCTCACCGATCTCACCGACCGCGCCGATCACACGGTGATAGTCGGCACCGGGATCGCGGGGACCACGGCGGCGCTGACGCTGCGGAAGGAGGGGTATCAGGGGCGGATCACGCTGGTCGGGGCGGAGGCTGAGACCCCCTATCGGCGGCCGCCGCTGTCGAAGGACGTGTTGCGCGGGACGATGAAGAGCGAGCGCATTCGGTTGAAGCCGGACGGGTTCTGGGCTGCGCAGGCGATCGAGCTGCGGACCGGCAGCACGGTGACCGCGATCGACACCGACGCCTCGACGGTCACGCTGGCCGACGGCACCGGCCTCGACTACCGAAAGCTTGTCCTGGCGACCGGAAGTCGTCCGCGTGGATTGCCGCAGGCTGCTGGAGTCCCGGGCGTGCACTATCTCAGGAGCCTGCATTCGGCGACCGCCCTCGCCTCAGCCCTGGCCGGCCGCGGCCCGGTCGTGGTGATCGGCGGCGGCTTGGTCGGCCTGGAAGTCGCCGCCTCAGCCCGTGCGCTCGGTTGCGCCGTCTCCGTCCTGGAAGCCGCCGACCGCCCCATGAGCCGCGTCCTCCCCGCCTGGCTCGCCGACCCCCTGACCGCGCTCCACCAAGACCGCGGCGTCGAGATCCACACCGGTGTCAGCGTCGCGAGGATCGAGCGCCACACCCACGGCAAACTCAGTGTCACCGCTGCCGATGGCCGCGTGTGGCCCGCCTCCGTCGTGGTCGCGTCCGTCGGCACCGTCCCCGAGACGGCCCTCGCCGAGGCCGCGGGCCTACCCGTCGCGAACGGCGCGAACGGCGTGAACAGCGCGAACGGCATCGTCGTGGACGAATACGGCCGCACCCCCGTCCCCGGCGTCTTCGCAGCAGGCGACGCGGCCAACGTCCCCGACCTCCTCCACGGCGGCCGGCGTCGCGGCGAGCACTGGAACGAGGCGATGGAACAGGGCGCGGCCGTCGCCAAGACCATCGTCGGCGACCCGACGCCGTACCCGCTGCTGCCGTGGTCCTGGTCCGACCAGCACGGCGTGACGATCCAGGTCTGCGGACGTCCCGAGGTGGCCACCGAGCACGAGGTGCACGGCGCTCCCGAGTCGCGCGACGCCTCGGTCGTGTTCCGGCTCGGCGGGAAGGTGGTCGCCGTCGTGGCGATGAACCGTCCGACAGAGTTCCGTACGCTCCGGCAACTGGCCCTGGCCGCGCAGCACTAGCCCGCCCCGCTTCACGCTGCCACGGTGTCTGCGAAAGCATGGACACCCGGATGTGAGCCGCTATTATTGGCGGTGCGTGACCTACGCCGAACCTCCGACGGCCGTCCCCAGCACGGCCTGACACCGGAGGCAAAGGGACCCACCGTCTCAGGTCGCTGTCGAGGTGCCGCCGTTCCGGGCGGATCGCTGGGGGATCGTCGCTCGGGGCGTGGAAGGCCGAAGATGACAGCGAACAAGAGGTTCAAACAGCGGGTGCGTGCCCGCTCCGCCAAGACCGGCGAATCCTACACCGCTGCGCTCCGGCACTTCCGTACAGCTTCAGGAGGAGCTGAGGTGTCAGAACAGCGAACTGGCGCGATTTCGCGCACGGGAACGGTCGGCGCGAGCGTCGGCGGTGACGGCGGTAGCGGCAACGGAGCCGGCGGGAAGCGGATCCGGGTGGCGGTGGCGCAGACCACGCTCGTCGACGACCCGCGGGACGTCGCGGGCCTGCGAGCGGCCGGCGAGCAAGTACGGGGACTGATGCGGGAGGCGGCCGGAGCCGGCGCGCGCCTGGTCCTCTTCCCCGAAGGTGCCATGTGCGCACCGAACAAGCGGCTGATGTCCTCGGTCCCGGACGAGGTCGGCCCGTCGGACTGGTCCCGCTTCGAGTGGGACGTCCTGCAAGAGGAACTGACCGCCGTCGCGAGGCTGGCCGGCGAACTGCGGTTGTGGACGGTGCTCGGCGCCGTACACCAGCTCACCGCGCCGAACCGGCCGCACAACAGCCTGTACGTGATCTCCGACCGCGGCGAGGTGGCGTCCCGGTACGACGAGCGCCTGCTGTCGAAGACGAAGGTGACGTACGTGTACGCCCCGGGCGCGACGACGGTGACGTTCGACGTGGACGGCGTCCGCTTCGGCTGCCTGCTCGGGATGGAGGTGCACTACCCGGAGCTGTTCGCGGCGTACGAGCAGCAGGGCGTGGACTGCGTGCTGTTCGGGACGACCGGCGCGGGGCCGACGGAACAGTCGAAGTCCTTCGCGACCGAAGCCCGGGGGCTCGCGGCGGCGAACAGCATGTGGGTGGCGTTCGCGGCGCCCGCGTCGCTGGGCCCGATCACGCCTTCGGGCTTGCTCGGGCCGGACGGGACGTGGCTGGCGCGCTGCGCCGCGTCCACCGATCCGGCCGTCGTGGTCGGCGACCTCGACGACGGCGCGGCCGAGGTCGAGATCGCGGTCCGCTACGCCCGGCCCTGGCGCCGGGAGGCACGTGGCGGGCTGTATGAGGAGCACCGGGTCGTAGCGGATCCGCGGAGTGAGGCCCGGAGCGGGTTTTAGCTTCGCGTTCTAGCCACACGTTCTAGGTTCGTGTTCTGGCTTCGTGTTCCAGCAACACGTTCCAGCTTCGTGTTCTAGCTTCCAGTTCCAGCTACGGAACCTCCGGCCGAGCAGGCGAGCTCTCCTGCACCGGCATGCTGTTCGACGTCGGCAGCGGATACGGGATGCCGACGTCCAGCGTCCCGGCCAGCGCGTTGAGCACCGCCTGCTCGGCCACCGACGTGTCGCCGATCGAGACCACCGGCAGCGTCGGGAACGCGGGGTTCGCCGGGGCGCTCAGGTTCAGCGCTCCGGTGAAGTCGCCGGTCACGCCGCGGCGCCAGTCCGACAGGTTCGGCACCGTGACCCCGAAGCGGGTCTCGATGAAGCGCAGCACCGAGGTGTGGTCCAGGGTGCCCGAGTACTTGAACCCGCCCGCGCTGAACGGGGAGATCACCAACGCGGGGGTGCGGAAGCCCAGGCCGATCGGGCCGTCCACGCCGCCGGCGGCCGAGGGCAGGACCGCCAGCCACTCCCCGGCCGTGCCCTGCGGCGCGGTCGGCGGGGTGACGTGGTCGAAGAAGCCGCCGTTCTCGTCGTAGACCACGAACACGACCGTACGCGCCCAGACGTCCGGGTTGGACACCAGCGCGGCCAGCACCTGCTGCACGAAGTACTCGCCGTAGTACGGCGGGGCGGCCGGATGTTCGCACTCCGCGACCGGCGGGATGATCCACGACACCGACGGCAGCTTGCCGCCGGCGATATCGGCCTTGAAGTCGGCCGGGTAGTTCGGCGTCAGGCCGCGGCCGATCAGCTCCAGCCCGGTGATGGAGAACGGGTCGTCGTAGTTCTTGAAGTACGGCAACGGGCTCAGCGCCGCCAGGCCGATCGGGTCGTTGTAGACCTTCCAGCTCACCCCGGCCGCCAGCAGCCGCTCCGGCATCGTCTCCCAGCTCAGCTTGCCGGTCTCGGCGATGCGGTTGCCGAAGGTCTCCACCACCGGCCCGCCGTGCGTGCCCTCGGGGTCGATCGAGGCCGACATCAGCATCAGCCGGTTGGGATCGGTGGGGCCGAGCACCGAGCAGTGGTAGCCGTCGCAAATTGTGAAGGCGTCGGCCAGCGCGTGATAGAAAGCGAGATCTTGGCGCGTGTAGTAGCCCATGGTCACCGGGCCGTTGGTGGCGCCGTCGGCGGCCAGGTGCGCGGTGATGAAGGCGTCCATAGCGCCGTCGTTCCAGCTCTGGTGCTGGGTGGCCCAGCTGTGCGAGACGTCGTTGGTGGTCTGCCCGTTCTCCAGCGGCGGGTTGCTCACCAGGCGGAAGGGCTGCAAGTACCCGGTCGCGGACGCGCCGATGCCGGGCGCGAAACCGAACTGGTTGTAGACCGGGTACGCCGTCCCGCCGACCGTCTGCGTCGGCACGGCCGGGTCGGAGAAGCCCCGCACACCGGACAGCGTCCCGAAGTACTGGTCGAAGGAACGGTTCTCCTGCATCAGGACCACGACATGCTCGACGTCGCTCAGGCTGGCCGCGCCACTCGCCGACGCCGCCACGGCCGCGTCCAGCAGCTTCTTCTGGGCGTCAGTGGCCTGCCCGCCCTGCGACTGCCCACCCTGTGCCGCACCGACGCCGGCCAGCGCGGCCGCACCGAGCGCCCCCGCCGATCCGGCGATCACTTCGCGCCGGCTGACGCCGTGCTGTTCCGGACGTACGGACTCCTCGCTCATGGGTTCCTCCACAGAAGACGAAGACGGTACCGATGGCTGCGCTACGCGTCCGTAACCTAACCGCCCGCGGCGTATTGACAAGCCCCGCGAACGGTCGGGTCGGCGACGATCCGATGAACGCCCCAGCCGTCCGTAGGAGGCAGGACCCTCCAACGCCTGGCAGAGGCAACCAGCTTCGAACGCGGTTCGAGGCGCGGGGGCGATAGAGCTCTGAACTACGTCACAAAACAAAATGGTCGGATGTTCAACAGAACATCCGACCGAGCGCGGAGGCGGAGAGATTTGAACTCTCGATGGGGTTTAAGCCCCAAACCGCATTAGCAGTGCTCTACCTTAGGGTTTTCCATGATTCGCAGGAGTCCGCGATAGTCCTTGAACTGGCGAAACGTACTCGGGCGACCTTTCCCGGATCGGGGCGAACTGCAACGGGAACTGCAACGGAGAATCTGGCCATCGTTCAGCCTCGTGACTCAGACGCCGCGACAGCGTCGGTATAGAGCTCAGTCGTCAGATCGTCGTTGGCGATACCGAGCTCTGCCAGCGTGGCGCGAACCAACTCCAGCGCCGCCGAGAGGTCCCCCTCAGTCTCGGCAATCGTCTCCAGCTCGACGAAGGTTCCGTCGATCTCGGGCACGGTAACAACAGTCGCAAGCAAGTCACGTCCGGCCTCGTGCCACCGGTAGTTCGAGCACTGCTTCGAAAAGGCGATCATCAGTCGGTAGCCGAGACCCACCACAATCGACTCAGCGGCATCGGCGTCTCCGACCGTAGTCTCGTATTCGGGCTTGGACCCGCTTGCCACATCGACGCTGGGCTTCTTGAAGGTGAGCACGTTCCGAACGCCTCCGTCAGTCTCGACGGTCCGGATCCGAAGCTCGTGCCCGGCCGATGTGAAGGTTCCATCCGGGCTGTCAAAGTAGCGGTCGCGGTAGGTGGCCTTCTCAGCCTTAGCTCGCTCATCCAGCGCTGCCACCAAAGCGGGAACGTCACGGACGCGAGCTTTCAGCTCAGCTTCGATCGGCATGATCGCGGGTCTCCTCGTCCTGTCAGATGAAGCGCTCGGCCGTCTCGGTCATCTCCTGAAACATGCGCCGGAAACCTCGATACAGAGCGCCGCCGGTCGCAACGTCTACACGGTAGGTCGGTGACGCGTGGCCTTCCCACTCCTCATCGAAAGTGCTCACGAACATGGTCTCGTCCAGGCCGATGAGACGCCAGGTCGGCAGGGTCGAGTAGCGGTATGCGGCGAGGACGAGGCCAGGTGTCGCGGCCAGCTCTGCGAGCTTGTGTTCAGCTAGGCGGACGCTGACCGCGAAGGCTGCGGCGCTTTCGCCGATCTCGGCGGCGCGGCGTGCGGCAGCTTCGCTGTCGGCATCGACGATGAGAACGCGTATAGCCAGTGGCGTCAAGCGGACCGAGACGGCTGCACGTAGCAGGGAGTCGTTGAGTCCGAGCAATCCGAGCCCGCGCACGGCGAGTAGATCGAGCTCACGCGCCCCGCCGGCGAGCTGACGGATCTCCCTGGCAGCGCCAATCTGCGAGTGGTAGGTGCGCGCAACGGTACTTGTGGCCTCAGCCAGCTCATCGAGATCGTCGGCTTGGCGAGCTGTGGCGGGTGCCAGCCCGAGCAGCATGCGAGCGGCGTCCGGCATGTTCAGGCCATCGGCGATCCGCTCGAACAGGTCGAGACGCACGACTTCGCGCTTGCCGTTGAAAAGTTCGTTCACACGTCCCTGCCCTATGCCGATGGCGGCTGCGAGGCGGGACTGAGACGCTCCGGTCTGGTGCTGGGCGAAGCGCAGGATTGCGGCAGCGTCACGGGCACGTAGGGCCTCACGGATGTCGGCTCGCCGCCACGCCGTGGGCGAGATCACCACCGAACCCTCGGTCACACATGGAAGTGTACATCTCACCGTGAGATACCCGCGGTGGGATCGCAGGGTTCTGTCTAAAGTCGAGAGTCTTGCCTTATGACATCCACAATGCCCCCCTCTACGAGCCCTGCTGAGGAGCGCACAGTATGACCGGGACCACCGAGTACGAAGCCAAAGTTCTTAACATCGACGCCGACACCGTGGTCGGCCGCATCCTGCGGGCCGGCGGCTACCACGTCGCCGACCGGCTGATGCGACGCTACGTGTACGACATCATCCCCGACGACCAGTCGAAGTGGATCAGGCTGAGGGACACCGGCCGCGAGGTCACCTTGTGCATCAAGGAGATCGTCTCCGACGCCATCGACGGCGTCCACGAGATCGAGGTCCATGTCTCCGACTTCGCCGCGACGCACGCCCTCCTCGAAGCCCTCGGCTTCAAGGCCAAGGCCTATCAGGAGAACCGGCGCTCGTCCTGGAAGCTGGACTCGGTTCGCCTGGAACTGGACTCCTGGCCCCTGATCCCGCCCTACCTGGAGATCGAGGCCGACTCGACTGAGGAAGTCCGCGCCACCGCCGAACGTCTCGGCTTCACTCCCCGCGAGCTGACCGCCGAGAACACCACCGACGTCTACACCCGCTACGGCCTGGACCTGTCGGCGATCAGTGACCTGCGGTTCCCTCCCGAACAGGAACCCGCATGAGCACGCCGACGATCACCGAAGCCGCCGGCATCACGCGGATCGAGACGCTCTACATACAGCTGCTCTACAGGTGCCAGTTCCGCTGTGCGCACTGCTTCCACGGCGACCGTCTTGCCTGGCGCGACGCCTACACCCTCGACCAGGCCATCACCTTGGTCGAACTGATGCAGCGCGACTACGCAACCACCGGCGTCAACCTGCTCGGCGGTGAACCGTTCCTGTTCTACCAACTCGGCCCACTGCTCACTCACACGAAGCGAACCCTCGGGATGCACACCGAGATCTGCACCAACGGCTACCGCGTAATCCAAAAGCTCGCCGAGGTCGCCACCGACCTCGATTTGCTTCGGGTGTCGTTGGAGGGCCTGGAACAGGCCAACGATGCCATCCGTCACCGAGGCAGCTTCCGCGAGGCCATCGCTGCCCTCGCCTACGCACGCAACCTCAAAATCGCGACGGGCGTGACCATGACCGTCACCGCGACCAACATCGCTGACGTGGTGCCACTCGCAAGGCTGCTAGAGACACTTGCGGTACGGGAACTGAAGCTGCACCACCTGCGCCCTGTCGGATACGCCTCCCGCCATACCGAACTAGTGATCCCCGACCCGATCGCATACCAACGGATGCGGGAACAGATCGAGGATGCCAACCTTCGCATCAGCGTCCTCGTCGACGACGAGTTGGCGACCGATCGCGAGAGCGAGGAGCGAGCGGGCGCCGAATATGGCGCCACGGCCTCGCGGATCGAGTCCGACCCACGCGGCGCGCTGACGATGTCCTGCAACGCGGTCGGCACCGACGCCCACGCCTTCTACTTCGACAAGCAGTCAGGTCGGATCGAGCATGAGGGTGGGGGTCGGAACGAGGTCCTGCTCGGCATACCTCCGGTGGTGTACGCCCATGCCTGACACCGCCCTGCCACAAGTGTTCGTTGCTCTCGAAGGCCTGCGAGGCAGTGGAAAGTCCACCATCGCCCCACTGCTGGCCAGAGCAATCGGCGCCGAACAGGTCGCAACGTTCCCGGCCGAGTACACCGAGGCGCGAGCCTTTCTCGATTGGCGGAGCCACGACCACGATGCCCGTGCGCACCTGTTTGTCTCGGCGCTACTAGTCACCGCCGAGAGGGTCAGGGCGCTCATGGAGATCGGGAGTTCCGTCGTCATCGACAGCTTCACTCAGCGGACGGTCGCCACGCATCGAGCGTTCGGCGCCGCGATGGACTTGATCCTGCCGAAGGACCTCCCGTCCCCCGTCACGTTCCATCTCGAATGTTCTGCGGCCGAGCGGCAGGCACGCCTTCGCGACAGAGACAAGCTAACGACATGGTGGGACGAGTTGGCCGACGACTTGGCCGACCGAATCGAGCAGGAGTATGCGGCCTTTCCGGCACACCGGGTAGACACGACCGACCAGCGGCCGGAGCAGACAGTACAGGCGATCATGAAGATCCTGTGCGACAGCACATGAGCTGTGTGGACCGACGACAAGATAAGCCCCGGCTCGACGTCTGATCGTCGAGCCGGGGCGGTCTGCGGGAGTTACCCGCCGGTCGGCGGGCTTGCCGCGGGCTTGGGCGGGGTCGCCGGTGTGGTCGGCCAGATCTGGCGGACGACGGCCTCGGCGGCGCCGATGCCGAGGGCTGCGAGGGTTTTCCATCCGAGGTTCGCGGTGCCGGTGGTGATGAGCTGTGCGGCGAAGGCGACGGCGAAGAGTCGGGCGACGCGGATGGCTTGGGCCTTGAGGTGGTCGGTCATGGTGGTCGTCTCCTGTCGGTGGTCGGGTCAGGCGGCGAGCTTGGTGCCGATGGCGTGGGTGATGTCGCTGGCGAGCACGCCGACGTCGATACCGCCGGTGCGCATGCCGTTGATGGTGTTGATCAGGGCGTCGAGCTTGCCGTTGACGCCGTCAAGCTCGGCCTTGATGGTGTTGGTCTGGTCGCGGGCCTGCTCGGCGGCGGTCTCGGCGTTGACGAGGCGCTGGCGCATGTCGATCGGGTCGAGGTGGGCGTTCTTGAAGGCCCAGATGTCGTAGGGCGTCACGGTGTCATCTCCTGTCGGGGTGGTGGCGGTGCCGTTGATGAGGGCGGCAAGCTGCGCAGTGGTGCCGCGGTAGGCGTTGAAGTCGATCGACTGACCGGCGTATGGCTGCTTGTCCGTGTACTGCCAGACGTCGGGGCTCTTGCCGCCGTAGCCGTTCCAGTTCGGATCGGTGTCGCTGTAGCCCCCGGGGTAGCCCGAGGCAATAAGGGCGACGTCGAGGGATGCGAGGTCGCCGCCGGTCTGGGACCAGTACCAGCGCGGGTAGTACACGCCCCACACGCGCCCGCCGAGCTGGCGCATGCGGGCGATGAACGCCGCGCAGTCGGCGACGCTCGGCTTGCTGGCGCCCTCGGGTTCGACGTCGAGCATGACCGGGGTCGCCCCGACGATCGCGTGGCAGTAGTCGGCCTGGCCGGCGCCGTCGCCCGCCTTGAGGAAGTGGTAGGCGCTGAACACCGATCCGACCGCGGCGGCCTGCGCCTTGAAGCCGGCGTAGCTCGCGTCGGTGTAGTAGGTGCCCTCGGACGCCTTCGCGATCAGCGCGACGGTGCCGGGCTGGATCCGTAGACCGGCCTGGAAGTTGGACACGTCGGGAAAGAAGATCGTCACGGTGTCGCTCCCTTGGTCTGTGCGGCGATCTGGTCGACGACGGTGGCGATGTGGGTGAGTGCGGCGTGGTCGGCGTCGGCTTTGGCCTCGTGCCGGATGGCGGCGCGGTTCTGGGATGCGCCGAGCAGCGGCAGGGCCCACAGTTGGACGAGGTTGCCGAGGAACAGCAGGAACGCGAAGGGGTAGGGATCCCGCTTGAACAGCGGCAGGCCGGCGGTGGCCGCGGCGATCCACACGGTTTGCCAGGCGACCAGGATCCAGAACGTTCGCATGGAGCCGAACGCGGCGGTCACTTTGTCGGCGAGGCGGTCGTTGACCGTGTCGTCGGGGTGCGGGACGGCGGGATGGCTTCTCATTCGATCAGCCCCCGTATGTAGTGCTCGGCTTCGTAGTCGGCGGCCGATGCGGTGTGGACGCCGCCGTGGCCGCGGTGGTGGGCGGTGCACAGCCACATGAGGTTCTGTGCGGATTCGATCCAGGCGCCGACCTGGCCGATATCGGAGACGCCGGGGTAGTCGCGTTCCAGCAGTTCGAGATCGACCTCGTTGGCGAGGGCAAACTCGACATGGGAGTGGTGGAGCTCCAGCGTTCCGCCGCACATCGAGTCGTCACCGACGCGGACAGCGAAGGCACAGCGCGCGGTCTTGCGGGTACGTCGGCGGTACGCCTCGAAGTCGACGTAGTGCGGGTCGGACTCGCGTGGGGCGTGGTCGGGGTAGTGGACGGTGTAGTGGTGGGTCACGGCCTGGTCGTGCGCGGGCGTGAGGGTGCCTTTGCGGCCGTGGGGTGTGGTCATCAGAAGCGGCCTCCGGTGAGCAGGTGAGCGGTGAGCCAGGCCAGGCCGGCGAGCAGGGCGAAGCGGCGAAGCCTGGTGAGGGCGCGGGGGTGCGGGTCGTCGCCGATGGCGAACCACTTCCAGATGTGGCCGCTGAGCGTGGCTGGCGTGCCGCCGCGGGCGAGGGCGGCGCCTTCCTCGATGGCGAACCACAAGATCCAGCCGATCCAACCGAGCGTCCAGGTCATTTCGGGTCACCGCCGCTCGACCTCGATAGGGCGTCGACCTGGTTGTGGAGCGCGGCGAGGTCTGCGGTGTGCTGGCCGAGGGCGGCGCGGATGGCGGTGACGTCGTCGCGCAGGCTCGATCCGCCGTTGGGTTCGAGTTGCTGTGAACGCTGTTCGACGACGCCGACGGCGTGTTCGAGGCGGGCGAACCAGCGGTGGATCCAGCGGCCGAGGATGCCGAGAAAGACGAAGACCGCCGAGATGCTCGCGGCGGTCGATGCGTAGGTCTGTATTGACATGTGCTTGCCTTCGAGGTCAGGTGTGTTCCCACATGACGGTCATGCGGGGTTGTCCGTCGACGGCGCCGGTGGGGATGGTGGTGCCGGAGAATTGGTAGACCGCGATCTCGACGTAGTCGCCGGCGTTGAGGAACACATCCGCGGAGGTCGACAGGGCGGTGTCGACGCCGTTGACGGGCGCGATCTGAAGCTTCGCGAGGATCTGTGCGCCGCCGTTGACTTGGATGCGGATGCTGCGGAAGCCGTTGGCGTTCGAGGTGAAGTCGCACTGTCCGCAGACGTGATACACGCCCGGTAGCGGGGCTACGTACTGCGAGGTGATGCTCGCGTTGTGGGCGCCGTAGGGGTCTACGTCGACGGTGTCGTAGGTGACCGGGGTCCACTGCTGATTGTTGATGTTCTGGGCGGCAGTCTGGCGGGCGATCAGTGCCGGGGTGTTGATGCCGAAGTTGACCGCGTCGCGCACGTTGGCGTTGAGCATGGCGGCGGTGACGACTTCGCCGTCGGTCCAGGTGCGTTGCGTGGGGATGCCGAGGTTGGTCATGGCGAATCGCCCCCGTGGAAGGTGGAAGTAGCGGTTAGGGGTGGGGAGCGGTTCAGCGGTGTCGCCAGATCATTGAGACGCGGCCGTAGCCGTTGATGTCGTCGTTGATCAGGCTGGTTGCGGTGTTGTCGCCGTTGAAGACCCCGACCTCGGCGATGTCGCCGTAGTCCAGATACACGTCGGTGCTGGTGTTGAGGCAGGTGTTGAAGCTCGGCAGCGCCGGGACCTGGAGTTTGGCGCAGACAGTTTCGTTGCTGTTGATCTGGACGCGGATGGAGCGGAACGGTCCGGCGAAGTTGGAGTTGGTCGGGGCGATCTGGACTTGCCCGGTGATCCGGTAGACCCCTGCGATCGGGGCGATGTACTTGGACCGATACGGGTTGTTGGTGGCGTCGTATGGGGCGATGCCGCCGTATGTGTCGAGCAGCTTTCCGGACAGGATGTCGAGCGGGGTCCAGTGGCCGCTTGGCAGGGTGTTGCCGCCTTGATGGTTGGCGATCATCACTGGTGGGCTCAGGCCGAAGGTGATGGCGTCGCGGACTTGGGCGTTGAGTTCGAAGTCGTGGACGGTTTCGCCGACGGTCCAGGTCCGCTGTGCGGGGACAGGCAGGTTGGCCACGATCGCCGCCTTTCAGTAGCCGAGGGTCGTGGTCTTGCCGAGAACCGCCATCGCATCGAAGCTCGTCGGGTCGGTCACGCCGGCCGGCAGCAGATCGCAGACGGTGAACGGTCCGGTCGCCGCGGCGGTGGAGGACAGTTGCACCGAGCCGACGCCGTTGCCGTCCAGGCCGGTGACGGTGACCGGGTAGGACGTGCCGGCCGTGGTCAGGAAGGCGATGCGCTGCCCGATCGACAGGTTCGCGTGCACCGGGTTGCCAGCCGGATCGGTGAGCAGCCCGCCGAACGGGTACCAGGCGGTTCCGTTGATCAGGTTGCCGGCGTAGGTGAAGTGCATCGCGGCATCGGTCCAGGCGGTCCAGCCGTCGGCGGGCGACACCTGGACGTCGACGGTGGCGTTGGCGCCGTCGTCGGCGTTCCAGTTGATCGCTTCCACGAACCCGTCGAAGGTGATCATGGGTGCGCCTGGTGGTCGGCGGTTGACGCGGATCCGGGTTCCGAGCTCCAGCGCCAGGCACACCGGCCACAGCGTGGGGTTGGTGCCCGGATTCAGCGTCAGGGCACTGATTCGCATGCGGGCCTTGGCGTACCGGCCGAGCAGGTAGTGAGCGGCGTCTTGCACTTCAAGCGGGTTGGATGCCTGCGTGGTGCGGGTGACGGTGCGGATGCCGTAGGCGGCCTGCGATGCGGCGTCGAACGCGCGGAACACGGTGCCGCTGCTGTTCTGCGTGATCTGGATGTCGTTGCCGATGTGGGTCGGGTCGAAGTCGAACGCGACCGTATCGTAGGGCAGCTCCCCCGCAGCAGTGTTCTCGCCGAACACGAACGTCGGCGCCTGTGCCTTGGCGCGGCGTGAACGGTCCTGGAAGCGGACGACGCCGCCGACGTCGACGAAGTGCTGCCCGTTCTCGGTGGTCACGACCTGCGACAGGGCCGTAAGCGCGTCTTGACCGGCGATGTCGGTAGCCGCGGGAAGGTTCGTCGTCTGGCCGGGGTCGATCAGCGACGGTCCCTGGTAGCCGGCAAGGCCGAGGATGCGGGCGTAGCGCTGCCCGGTCGAGTCGCCCGTGCCGGCGGTGCGCCAGATCTGATAGATCTGCTGCATCTGCGCCGGGGACAGTTGGAACGGCCATTGGCACGCCCACGAGATGTCACCGGCGAAGGGCACGAACTCGTTGTTCACGCCCGAGATGGCGTCCGCGGCGATGGTGTCGGCGCTGAAGAAGTCCGGCGGATTCCACGGCTTCGCGAAGGTCCCTGAGGACACGACGCCGTCGACGCACGCGCGCCAGCCCAGACCGGCCGGATCAGTGGAGATGAACGCCAGGTGCCAGTTCCCAACCGACACCGCGCCGAGGTTGACCGTGGCGCCGCCGCCGTTGTGGTCGGCGAACTCCATATAGAACGAGCCTTGATAGACCTCCATCGTTGCCGTCGAGGTCGGCGACGACGGCGAGTCCGCGCACCACACGTCTTGCCCGCCGGTGGTGTTGGTCTGCCGGAAGGCGACCATGCGCGTGAACCCGCCGGTCCGCGGCGGCCCATACAGACCGTCCGGTCCGGGCGGCAGGATGAGACACGGCTCGGGCAGATAGTTCTGTGTGCCGGCGTTCGCACCGGGGTTGAAGTTCACGACGGTCGTGCCGGGTGCGGCGGCGTATCCGCCGCCGGGGCTAGCCGAGGTCTGGGCGACGCCGGCGGTCACCCCGCCGGTCGGTGCCACCACTGCCGGACCGCGTTGCCCGGTGGCGTCGGTGAACTGTGTGGATCCGGCCTGCTCGCCGAGCCGGTAGCAGAAGCTCAACCCCGCGCCGGACGCCGAGCGTGGCGCCTGGATCGCGGCGGTCATCAGGTCTGTGAATTGGACCTGAGACAGCAGCGCGAAGGTGTCGACCGCGGTCGGGGTGACGGTGCCGAAGGCCCCGGAGTCGTTCCAGGCCTGCGGGTAGCGCTCGACCATGCCCGCATACAACGGGAACCAGGTGCCGGGCACGGTGAACGCCGAAGCGGTGGTGTTCTGCTCGAACTGCGCGCCGTCGACCTGGAACGACCACGACGCGGTCGGCGCAACGGTCATGGTCAGGGCGAACACCGCGGCGACAGCGCCGACCGGCACCACGTCGGGCACGCCCGCGAACGTCCACCCGCCGGTGGCCGAGCCGATGAGCGCCATCGGGGCGACGGTGGTCGTCGACAGCGTGCGTCCGTTGGTGTCCAGCCAGGCCAGGGAGGGGGCGACGGTCGGGTTCGCGCCGGCGGTCGCCGAGCGGATCCGGGCGGAGAACGCATAGGGCAGACCGACCGCGCCGGCGCGGACCGGCAAAGGGCCGAAGCTGACCAGCGCGGACCCGACCGCGGCTGAGGCCGTGGTGACCTGCCAAACCTGCGTGCCGGACCAGGCCGAGGCCGAGGCGGTCACGACCGGTGTGCCGTAGGCCCCGGTCACGAAGTAAGGCGCTCCCGAGGTGCCGGGCGCGAGGGGCGTGCCCTCGCCGCCGGTGGCCTGGTCCGCCGACAGCAGGTTGACCGTGGCCGGCCACTGCGCACGAACGCGCCAGGGCCGGTAGGGCACGAGGTTCGGGGCGAACATCGAGGCGGTGTTCGACGGGTCGAGGGCGCCGTCGCGGTCATCCCACACCCCCGACCAGGTTCCGGGCTGGACCTCGTCGAGCTCGAATTGCCGGCCGCGGGCGGTACCCCACTGCTGAATGAGCCGGCCGGTCAGGTCAGCGAAACAGCCGGCGACGCCGAGGCCGTAGTTGCTGTTCCCGGTGGGGTTGAGCTCGCCGACCAGGACTGGCCAATTCGGGTTCTGCGACATGCCGCATCGCCGCCTTCCGTGGTGGGCGGATCAGCGGTGGAAGGGGGTGTAGGACGTGCTGAAGCGGGCGCCCTGCTGGAGCATGACCCGTTGCATGGTCGAGGCGAGATCGCGGTCGGTCAGGACGCTGCCCTGGACGTTGATCACGATCCCGCCAGCGCCGCTACCGGCACTGATCGGAACCGGTCCGGATCCGCCAGCGCCGGCGCGACCGGCGAGCATGTCGCGGCTGAGCACGTACTCGCCGCCGTGAACGACCGCGAGCATCGGTGCGCCGGGCGCGCCGGGAACCGGTCCGCCGTCGTCGAACCCGAGCAACGAAGAGACCGAGTTCAGCCCTCCGGACACGGCACCCGAGATCGACTTGAAGGCGCCGCCGACCTTGGAGATCGCGCCGCCGACGTCGTCGATGACGCGCTTCATGGTGTCGAAAACGGGTTTCATGACGTGGTTCCAGGCGAATGACAACGCGGTGCCGATGCCGCTGAAAACGGGCTCGGCGACGTTGTGCCACAGCCACAGCAGGACGTTTCCGGTGTCGGTCACGATCGTCTTGATCAGGCCGAGGGTCGGCTTGACGCCGTGGTCGTACAGGAACGAGGCCGCGACGGCGATGCCGTGAAACGCCGGCTCGGCGGCGTTGTGCCACAGCCAGGTCAACACGGCGCCGGTGGTGCGGATGATCGCGACGACCAGGTTGAACGACGGTTTGACGGCCGAGTTCCACCACCAGGTGACGACTGCGCCGATACCGCGGAAGACGGGTTCGGCGACGTCGCGCCACAGCCACAGCAGCACCGCGGCCGTGAGCCGCAACATCGCGATGTGGATCTTGATAATCGGCCAGGCGAAGTCGTTCCACCAGAACGCCAGGACCGCGCCGATGCCGCGGAAGACCGGTTCGGCGACCGAGTGCCACAGCCAGACCAGGACGGCGCCGGTGTCACGGACGGCCGCGGACAGCAGGCGGAACGTGGGCCGGATGCCGTTGTTGTACAGCCACATCGTGACCGCGGCGATGCCGCGGAACGCTGGCTCGAACACCTCGTGCCACAGCCACAGCGCGATCTTGCCGACCTCGCGAAACGCGGCCTGAATGATCTGCCGGAAGGTCGTCGAGTGCTGATACGCCTCATAGAGCGCGGCGCCGATGGCGACCAGCGCCAGGACGACCAGCATAATCGGGTTGGCGTCCATCGCCGCATCGAGCAGCCACGTTGCGGCGGTCAGGGCACGCGTAGCGACCGCCGAGGCGATCGAGGCGGCCTTGTTCGCGACGAGGGCACCGGTGTTGGCGATGGTCGTGCCGACCGAGATGGCACCCTTGACGGCGTAGGCAGCCAGGGCGGTAACCATGACGCCACCTACGACGATCGCGACGGCTTCGCCGGCGGTCTTGTGCTTGGTCAGCCAGGTCACCGAGGTCGAGAACCAGCCGACGGCGCGGGACACCCACGGCAGCAGGCCGGTTCCGATGCGGATCCCGAGTGCCTCGACCTGGCCCTTGGCCTCGGACAGACGTTGGTTGTAGGTCTGCTGGACCTGCGCCCAACCGGTGATCTGGCCGGCGCCGTTCTTCGCGGCCGTCGAGACGGCGTCGACGTTGCCCTTGAACGTCGCCATGTTCGCGCCCGAGAGCTCAAGCGCGGCCTGCATCGACTTGGAGCCGCCGACCATGTCGGCCAGGGCGCCAATGTAGGTCTGCTGCGCGGGCGAGAGGTTGGCGAGGGCCTTTTGGTATTCGGTGGTGTTCTTCGAGGCCTTGGCGAGGGTCTCGATGATGACTGTTCCGGACGGACCCATCTTGCGGTCGATGGCGTCGGTGAGCAGCTGGAGCGTGCCGGTCAGACCGCGCTGTCCGAGGTGCTCGGAGATGTCGGTTGCCGACAGGCCGAGACCCTTCATCTCCTGCGTGGCCTTGCCGGTCGGGTTGGACAACTGCGTAATGGTCTGCTTCAGATACGTCGCAGCATCGGCGGCCTTCGTGCCCTCGCCGGTCTCCGTGGCCATCGCCCCGAGCACCTGCTCAAGGGACAGGTGCGCGGCCGAGGCCGCGGGAACGACCGTCGCCAGTGACCCCGCGAGGTCTTCCATGTGGGTCTTGCCGTTGGCGACCGTCGCGATCAGCTCGTTCGTGACGGTCGCGCTGTCGGACGCCTTCTCGTGGTAGGCGTTCAGCGACGTCGTCACCGCGTCGGCAATGGTCTCGAGATCGGCGTTGCCGACCTTCGCGCCCTCGGCGCTGTTCTTGAGGACAGTAAGCCCGTCGGCGCCGTGGTAGCCGGCGGACTCGATCATGTACAGCCCGTCGGTCAAGCTCTTGGTCGACTCCCCGACCTGGCCGGCCATGTCCAGGACGCCGGACGAGACGAGCTTGAGGTTCGAGTGCAGCTCGCCGGCGCCGGTCTCCAGCGAAGTCATGCCGGCGTTGAAGTCGCCGGCCATCGAGACCGTCTTCGCGCCGGCCATGACGGCGCCCTCGGACAGGCCGAGCAGGGCCGCGGTGCCGACCGTCTTGAGCCGGTCGAGGCTAGTCGTGCCGGTGGCGGTCGCGGCCTCGATGTCGCGGCCCATGCCGCGCAACATCGAGTTGACGCTGCCGCCGACCCCAACGACCTCCAGGAACAACTTGGGCAGTGCCACCGGAGATCACCTCCACGGGCACGCCTGTTGTTCAGTCGCGGAATGATGCAAGACGCAGCACGGACTCTGATAAAACGATGGTCGGCGGCATGTCACTTACAGCCCAGGGGGTCGGACGATCGGCATGGATGAAGAGAATGACGAGCAGCATGAGCGCTCTATACAGACGTGGATTCGGGCGTACCGTCCCTACCTCTCAATACTCGAAGCAGTGCTGGGCTGGACCCCCGCTGGCCCACTCTTCGCAAACCGCCTTCGCGAGCTGACTAAACCGCCGAAAGATCCCTTAGCGGAACGGGCCAAGGCGGTAACGGCAGCGCTTACGCTGTCCGCCGAATTGCTCGAAGACCTCCAAGCGGAGGTCAAGGCGAAGATCGCACTCATCGACGGATTGGAGGCAAGGACCCTCGTAGCTGAGGGCCGTGCATCTGATGCTGAGATCCGCGCGGCACTCAACGAAGAGCAGGCCAAAGCGGTTGACTCATACCTCGATCGCGCGGTCAAGCACCGCATTGGTGAGCTGGAGCGCTCCGCCCGGCGTCGCGAGTGGGGCCTTGCAACAGTGGTCGCGCTTGCAGTAGGCGTTGCTTCGATTCTGCTCTCGCACTACCTCTTCAGTTTCTGATCCGTCGACTTCTACCTATTTTCAACGACTCTTGTCCACGCCTGTTCCCAGATCTTCGCGACCTCGGCCTCGGCACCGGACACGCCAGGGGCGAAGTACGGGAAGCGCTGTTCGGTGCGTCCCTTGTAGAGGTTGCGGACCCCGCCCCCAACGCCGACGCCGCCGTAGACCTTGCCGGCCACGGTGCGAGGTTTCCGGACGCCGCCGACGCCCTTGTAGAGCGTTCCAGTGAAGCGGCCTGGTCCGCCGCTGCGGGCGGAGTGATATGGGCTTCCGGCCAGGTTGACGGCGTCGCCAGTGCGGGACGAGGCGCCGCGGTGGTTCCAGCGCGACGGGTTACGCAGGTTCGCGCGGACCTTGCGTTTCAAGAGATTCTGCGTCGACCGGATCGCGGCGACGGTGGCCTTGTCTCCGTTGGCCTCGACGCGCCGTAGGGCTTCGGTGACCCCAGCCAGGCCGCGGAATCGGGCGCTGAACACGTCCGGTCACCTCGCTTCCTGCGCGCGTCGTTCCCGGTTGGCTTCGGCGAGTTCCTCGGCATCGGCGCAGGCCAGAAGCCAGTCCAGCGTCACGGCGGGGGTGTCGTTGATCTGCTCGACGCTCCAGCCGGTGAGCTTGACCAGGCGGAACAGCCGGTAGCGGGCGAGCGGGAGTTCGCTCGCGTCGTGTTCGCGTCCCTCAAGCCAGCCGGTCAGCCGTTTGAGGGATGCGTAGGGCTCGCGGGGTCCGGGTTGGGGGTGAACTCGGGCATGAGCGCTGAGAGGTACGGTTCGACCGCCTCGCGCAGTGCCCGGTAGGACGAGGACGGCAGGTCGAGGGCGCCGTCGACGGTGATCGGCTGCGGAAACGACCAGGAGTCGACGAGGGCGACGATCAGCAGGTCGCTGATGTCGTCGATCGCGGATAGGGCGCCGGCGCCGATCAGGTCGGCGGCGGCGTCCAGGCGGACGTCCTCGCTCACGGCCTGGTCGCCCTCGGTGGCGATGAACGTCTGCGCGGCGGCGAGGGCCTGTTTGGACGAGGCGAAGCCGAGCTGCTTCGCGACGATCGGCCGGCGGTAGCGCTCGGGGACCTCGGCCGGATCGCGCAGAATCGCGTAGGCGCTGCGCGGTAGGTCGATGTGCTTGGGAAACTCGTTCATCAGGTCCCTTACTTGTAGGTGCCGGTCGGGTTGGCGTTGGTGACGTTGACCTGGATCGGGGTGTAGCCGCCGGATCCGCCGGCGAGGGCGTCGGCCACGTTGCCGTCGGCGGTGAAGGCGAGGCCGAGCTCGACGTAGGACTTGCCGCGGTTGATATCCGCGGAATCGAGGAAGATCTTCGAGCAGTGAGCGCGAACGCCGGTGGCGGTGGCGCCGGTGCCAGCGGCGAAGTTCACGTCGAGCGACGTCGAGGTACCGGCGACGTAGCTCTGCCGAAGGGTGTCGGCTTCCATGACGCAGGTGAGCTTGCCGGTGACTTCGAGGGCGTCCGACCAGATTGAGTAGGGCGCCTGCGAGCCGTTGACGTTGCGGATGGCTTCGCCGCCTCGCTTGATCGAGATCTCGCCGTCGAGGACATAGGCCACGGTGGCGCCGCCGAGTTGCACGACGCCGGTCCATCCGGCGATCAGCGGCAGACCCGAGTACGACGGCGTCGGCTTGGTGCCGGGCGCCGAGGGGAACCCGACGGCCTTCGCGGTGTAGTCCAGGGACTTGTCACCGGCGAACTTCAACGAGACTTCAGTGAAGTGCAGCCCGGGGTACTGGAGCGTCGATACGCCGTTGAAGTCGGTGATCGTGTAGGTCGCGGGCTGCTGTTGGCCGGCGTTGTTGACCGCCATGCCGTGTGTGTACGGGGCGGCCGAGCCGGTCACGACGACGTCGCCGAGGACGCCGGCGAGCGGGAAGCCGATGATGTCGGCGTAGACGTCGCCGGCGAAGTCGTACTCGACGCTCATCACGCCGGGCATGTGGCCGTAAGTCTTCACCGCAGACCCGCGCCAGCCCTCATCGGGCAGCAGCGCGGTGTTGTCCTTCGGCGTGAACTGCTTCGCCGGCAGGAACGTCGCGGGGACGGCGGGCTGGCCGGCGACGGCTTCCTTGCCGATGCCGACGACCGTCGAGTATGTGGGATTCGGCATCAGGCGTCAGCCCCCTTTGCGGTTGTGGCCTTCGCCGGCTTGGGCGGCGGGTCTGGGGTCGGGGTGAAGCGGCCGTCGTCGGGGACCTGGTCCTCGTCGAGGTCGACCACGTCGCCGGGGGAGAGTTCACGGGCGAGCGGCGGGGCGGGGTATGTGCGCAGGGCTTCCCCGTGGTACAGGTAAGAGGGCATCGGTACCTCAGAGGTCAGATTTACGTCTACGGGTGGGCGGGTCTCTGCCCGAGGAAGGATGGCGTCGTGGCAGTCGAGCCCGATGAGCAGCACCGTCCGCACAAGAAGTTCCGCCAGATAGCGGATTGTCCGAAGTGCGGATACGTCGATCTCCCGCCCGGTCGGCTGAATGAAGACCGAACGGTTGAGGTCCGGCGGTGCGAGGATTGTGGATCCGAAGTTGAGACGGAACCGCTGTTCGAAGTGCCGCTAAGCGAGGCGACCCACATCTTCGAGAGCTAATTTGTCGGTCGCGGCGCAGGTCAGGAACGAGCCTCGACGTCGACGGTCATGGCCGCGGCGCAGGTTCGGCCTTTGCCATCGTCCTCCCACGACGAGGCGTAGTGCGTGCCGGCGGGGCGGGCAGTGACGACGAGGCCGGCGAGCGAGGGGTCGGCGCGGATGGCGTTCTCGACGATGGCGACCAAGGCGCACGCGCGCTCGAAGACCAGGCGCGGGAAGTCGCCGCCGCGGTAGACGTCGACGACGATCTCGACCTTGTACGTCTCATACAGCCAGCCCGCACCGCCCCCGCCGACGAGTTCGTAGGGGGCGAGGGTCTGCTCGACGTCACGGACGGCGATGATGTCGTCGGGCTGGTTGGTGCCGGGGTCGTCGTAGCAGACCAGCACGGTCGTATCGTTGACGGCGGTGTTGATGAGCTCGACGAGGTACGCCTTGACCTCGGGGATGGTGGAGGCGGGCGCGTTCATGCGATGCCCGGTGGCCTACGGTGCGGGGACAGCAGTTCGACGACACGATCGGGGATCGCGAACCCGATCGGCACGTGGGTCTCGCCGTCCATCCGCGCACCTCCAAAGCGGGGTCGGGCGCCTTGCTGGGACTGTTGCCACAGGTGGCGGATGAGTTCCAGGGCTCCGAGGCGGACGTTGTAGGGGACGTCGGTGCGGCCGGCGGTGTAGACGACGCGGATGTTCTTGTCGCCGATGGCGAACAGCGCGGCCTGTCCGCCGAAGGTGCGGCGGGTGAGTTCGCCGGTGATGTAGTCGACGGTGTAGGCGAAGGCGTTCATCTGCGAGCCGAGCGGCTGCTCAGTGAGCGGGAACGCCGACAGGCCGTAGTACTCGGTTACGTTCGCAATCGCGGTGACCGGCTGCCAGGCCAGCGAGATCGTGCCGACACCGCCGGTGAAGAACTCGGTGTGCGTCTCGGGGATGATCGGCCCGATCAGGTCCCTGACGACGGCCGATGCGGCGAGGATGAACCCGATCAGCTCGTCGTCCTGGCTGGTGTCCGTGGCCGGCATGTTCAGGTGTGCCTTGACCGAGGACAGGTCGACAACCTGCTCGACGCCAGCGAGGCGGACTTGGAACTGGCTTTCCGAGGCGAAGGCAAACCCGGAACCGGTCGCGAGCCACCGGACCAGCCAGGTTCCGGAGGTCGCGGCGGCCGGAACGGTCGCGGTGTAGATGCCTGTACCGGCCGGAACCGTCGGCGGCGTGCTGGTGCTGCCGTCCGGTGCGGTGACGGTGACGACGACGTTGGTTGCGGTAGCCGGTAGTCCACTGTCGTTGAGGACCGTGACGGCCAGCGGTACGTCCTGGCCAGCGGTGTAGATCAGGGCACTCAATGTCGCCCCCGATCAGTGGTCGCGGGCGAGTACCGCGGTTCTACCGGCGGTGCCGGCGGTAATTGACGTGGTGCTGGCGGTGCCGCTGTCCGTGCCGGTGCTGGCGGTGATGCGCGCGGGCGTGCTTCGCGGCACGGTGGGCGTGGTGTGCCTTGCGGCTCACCTGGTGGTGCTTGGCGCTCCGGGCGTGCTCGCGGTGTTGCTTGAGCAGATGCCGAGCGCGGCGGCGGTGCCCGACGACGGTCCGGTGGCGGGCGGCGCCGCGAGTCCGCTTGCGGTGGCTGTGCCCGGTGATCTTCGCGACGTGCTTGTGCCGGCGGACGTGGGTGTGGCGCTTGGCCGCGCGGCGGTGCCGGATCGGTGTGAGGTGCGGGTGCCGGTGGTGTCGGGTCTTGCTCTTGTGGTGGCGGGCCTTGCCGACGGGGTGGACCTTGCGGCGCTTGAGGTGGCGGCCGGCGCCGCGCGCTCGGGTGTGCCCGTGGTGGGCGTTGCCGTGCGCGCGGTGCTGGTTGCGGACCTGCTTGAGATGCCGGGCGAGGTGGTCATGCCGGTTGTCGCCAGAGCCGATCGGCATGGCCTTACCCTGCCGGTCGAGCTTCCGGGGCGGCCGGCTTGGCAGCGTTACGGCGTGCGGCGCGCCCGGTGCCGCCCTCGGGAGCGATGCCAAGGGCGGCATCGAGGCGGTCACGCATCCGCCCGAGCTCGCCAGGGGCGAAGCCGGCCGGCGCCGCGGCGTCGGGCTCGGGTCCGTCCAGGACCGCTGCGAGCGTAGCGCGGACGTCGGCCTCGATGCGGACCAACTCCTTTCGGATGTTGGCGGCGAGCTTGTCGTCGTGCATGGTGGCCGCGTCGTCGAGCTCGGAAAGCAGGCCGCGGCCGTAATTCAGAACGTTCATCGATACTCCGAGACAAGAGGGGACAACGAGGGGACAGGTACAGGCGGCATTAGCGCCCTACAGAACCCTGATAGCGGCTACAGTTGGCAACTGTTCGCAGTTCACTACTTCCCAAGGGAGGAGGTGAATTGAATGCGAACCAGAGGGAGCGCCGGCGACGGCTGCCAGCCGCCTGCGCGGCGGCCGAAGGTCGAGGCGCTGCGATTGATGATCTCGCTTACCGCGCTGGTCATCGAGCTGGTCAAGGCGATCGGCTAGCAACACCCTAAGGGCCACGGGAGCGCCACTAACGCTCCCGTGGCCCGGCTAAGAGGGCAGCGATCGGTTTCGATGCTGAAGATCAGCCTTCGATATCCGCTTTGGCACCTTCGACACTCACTTTACAACGGCAACGCGCCTTAGAATGTCACAATTAAACTGTCGCTGTGCAGGTCAGTGCGCCGCCTCTTAGAAGACCGGGGCGGTGAGTCCGGTGCCGTTGATGGTGGCGATGGACTGCGGGTAGCGGGCGGCCTGGAAGGACATGTAGTTGTACAGCCGCACGAACACGCTCATGTTGTTGGCGTAGGTCTGTTGGAAGGCCTCGGCGCGAACGTCGCCCTCCCACAGCCACAGGTCGTCCATCTTGGCGACGTAGACCTCGTCCTGGTTGGTGGCGGCGCCGAGGTTGGTCGGGATCAGCGCGTCGACGTACACGGGCAGGCCGAGCATCTGCCCGACGAGGCCCTGTGCGGCCTGCTGGTCCAGGTTGCCAGCGACGTTGAACGGTCCGCCGGCCGCCGGGACGATCAGGGGTCGGCTGTTGCCGTCGAGCTGTGCCTCGGCCCATGCCCACCGGCGCGGGTGCATGACGATCGCGGTCGGCGGCAGGAATCGGGACGTGTGGATGCCCTGGATCGCGCCGGCGATCTTGGAGTAGAGCGCGGCGAGGGTCGGCGTGCCCGAGGTGTAGGTGACGGCCTGTGTGCCGGCCAGGGTGAGCAGTCCGGTGACGGTACCGGCGGTACCGGGACCGAGCAGCACCTGTGTGTTGAGCTTCTGCGCGTAGTCCTGCGCCAGGTCGGAGAGCACGACCTCGTCGATGTTGAGCGGGGACTGTTCGATGAGCTGAAGCGACACGGTCTGTCCGCCGGCGATGGTGACGACCGGGGACGAGACGCTGGTGGTGGTCAAGTCGGTCTGCTGGACGCCGGTGTTCTGGTTGGTCTGCGGGGCGACGGCGGTTCCGGTGTTGACCTTCGGGATGTTGATGCTGTCGGTGCCGGGCGGGACGTCCCCGTGGCGGCACAGGTTCGCCGAGATCCGACCAGGGCGGACGAACGCGACGAACTCGTCTTCCAGCCACAGCGGGGGGACGAACTCGCCGCCGGCGCCGTTGGTGGTGTTGATGGCGCGCTGTTCGGTGTCGGCGCGCTGCCGGTTGTTGCGTTCCAGCCGCTCGAACGCGTCGCGGTCGCCCTTTTCGCGGGCGAGGTACAGGTCGCGGAAGTAGGAGCGCTGTCCGCCGCGGCGGTAGGTCTCCGGTTCGCGGGTGACCTGGACCGTCGCGCCGAGCTGGAGCCGGCGGGCAGTTTCGGCGGCGGCCTCGTCGCGGGTGACCTGCTCGTGCAGCTCGGAGATTCGGGCGTCGAGCTTGAGAATGTCGCTGGTGAGGTCGGTGAACCGCTGCGACTCGGTGTCGTTGAGATCGCGGTTTTCGGTGGTGGGGGCCACCAGGACGGCGTCCAGCTCAGTCTTGAGCTCGGCACGCCGCTCCAGCAGCCTGTTGATGAGGTCGCGCATGGCGCGTCTCCTTCACAGGTTGTGGTGTGCGGGGCGTGCCTGCGCGCGTTCTCGGGTGGTGGCCCAGGTGCCGACCGGTGATCGGGCGGCGGCGTGGGCTCCGGCGCGGTGCCGGGCAGGCGGAACGGCCTGACCAGGGGTCAGGCGGGGTTGACGATCAGTTCCCACAGCACACGGGCGGTGTGCTCGGTGCCGCGGTGGGTGCGCGGTCGGCTTGGCGTGTGCCAGCCGGATCGGGCGGGCCGGTCGGCGATTCGTTGCCAGCCGGCGCCGCGTAGACTCGCGCCGGTTTCGTCAGCGCGGGTGTAGGTCAGGATGCGGTGATAGCCGGCGGCGCGTGCGACGCGGGCGGTAGCGCCGTACAGGGCTGAGCAGGCGTTCGCGGTGCCGTCGGTCGCGAGGCGGGTGACTTCGAGGGTGAGCCCGTCGTCGAAGACGCGGGCGACCGGCCGGCCGATGATGGCGACGCCGGCGAGGTCGCCGGCGGCCAGGACGCCGAGTGAGAACTTGTGCCCGCGCGGCGCGGTGTGGTGGCGGTGGTGGGCGTCGACGAACGCGCAGGCGTCGGCGAAGCTCACGGGTCGGATGCGAAGGCGCGGTCGGGTCTCGGTCACGGCGGCCGGCTCAGATCCAGCGCGCGGGCGGTCGCCTGACGCCAGTTCAGTCCGGTCGACGGCGTCGCGGTCGGCGCCGCGGTGAACTCGGCGGCAAGCCGGTCGAAAACCTCGCGCCGCTCGTCGACGGACAGCCGATGAAGGTGCGCGGCGAGGTCGTCGGCGCGCAGACTTGCACCGGCGGTGGCCGGGTTGGCACCGTAGTTGACCACGGACACGTCGCCCTTGTTGAGGTTGACCTCGGTGATGTCGCGCTGCGTGTAGTCCGGGGACCACTCCTGACGCACCACCCGGAACGCGAAGCTCATCTCGTCGACGTCACCGCGGTCCATCGCCGAACGCAGCGTGGCCACGGCCGGCGAGGCGGGATCGAGGTCGGCTTCGACGAGCAGGCCGGTGCTGTCCTCGGACAGGCGCATGGTGCCGGACTTGGTCCGCGCGAGGGTGATGCCCTCGTGATTCACCTTGAACGGCACGTCGGCCTCGGCGGTGGTTTTCGCGAACGCACCGGAGCGCACGACCTCGGTGTAGTCGCCGAGCCAGTCGGACATCTCATACGGCGAGTCGGTGACACAGGCATAGCCGGTAAAGCGCAACACCGAGGCGCCAGTTCCGTCCGGTGTGTCGCGCAGCTCGACGCTGCGGAACGGCATCGAGCGCATCGCCTGTTCGCCGAGCGGGTAGAGCTCGGCGCGCCGGTCGAGGGTCAGGGTCATGATTCGCTGTTCCCTTCCGGCGGGCCGTTGCTGGATTGCTCGTCTGATTCCGCGGCCGGTCCGTCTGGAGCGTTCTCGGTCGCGCTGGATCCGGCGGTGGCGGAGTTGAGCGGCATGCCGATGTCGTCGCCGCCCTCGATGGGCGGGTAGTCCTCAAGGGCGCGGATTTCGTTGGTGGTGAAGATGCTCGCGGTGCGGGCTTGGGTGTAGACGCCGAAGCGGCTGACGGTGTCGGTGCGCAGCAGGCCGGCCAGGTTGAATCGGGCGACCTGCGGTCGGGGAAGCAGCGGGGTGAAGGCGTCTTCGAGCCGGCCGAGCCAGGCTTCGAGGGTGTATTTCAGGAATCCAAGGGTCTGCTGTTCGATGCCGGTCCCCCATGAGGTTGTCCGGTCGACCTGGCCGAGCATGTGCGGCGGGACGCCGAACAGCATGGCGATGTCGAGGTTCTGTGCGGCGCGGGTGCCGAGGAACTGTGCATCCTCGGGCGTGACGCTGATCGGGGCGAACTTCGCCCCGCCGGTGAGTACCCCGACCGCGTGCGCGGTCCGAAGACCGGTATGGATCGCGGAGAACCGCTCTTTCAACTGCCGGGCACGGTCGTTGTCCAGGTCGCCGGGGACCTCGATGATCCCGGACAGGTGCGCGCCGGCGCCGAAGAACTTCGCGCCGAACTCTTCGGCGGCCAGGCCCAGGCCGATCGCCTGCCGGGCGTAGGTGATGACGGACAAGCCGACCGGTTGACCGGGGAAGGACATGCCGACCAGGTGGACCATGTCGTAGGGGTCGATCTCGACCTTGTTGACCTTGAAAATCTTCTGTCCGGCACTGTCGAGGGACACCTCGACACGGTCGGGATGCAGCACCGTAAGGCGGTTCGGGTATCCGCGGCCGTCGCGGGACAAGACCAGGGCGAAGGCGTTGCCGCGCAGTAGCAGCGACACCATGATCTGTCCGAACCCGACGCGCCGGGAGATCAGGCGCGGGTTCAACGCCCCGCCGAAGGGGTCTGCGATGATGATCGGCGCCGGGTCGAGTTGCTCGCGGACCTTCCCACGCATCCGCACCGCATCGAAGGGCAAACCGCACACGGCCTCGGAGATGATCCGGACGCACGCGGTCACCGCGAGCAGCGACAGCGCGGTTTCCTCGGTGACCGGAACGCCGGATGAGGTGAAAGCGGCGAGGGTGCCGTTGGACGGGATAGCCCACGGGTCGCCCGAGCCGGATCCGGACGGGGCGAAGAACCGCCGCTCGCGGATCCCGTTGGAGGCACGGCGCAGGATCGTCACGACTCGCCCCGCTCCGTATCGGCGGTACGGCGGCGCTGTCCACAGACTGTGGATACTGCGCGGCGTGCCGCCTCTGCGGAATCGACGCCGTCGAGGGCCTGGCCGATCAGCAGAAGCGCGACGCCGGCGACCGCCCACCCGAGCGGGGCGGCGATGAGGAACGCGGCGACGGTGAGGCAGGACAGGCCGAGGACCTCGGCAATGCTGGAAGCCATGAGTGATCCCCCATTGCCGGTCGTGAATCAGGATCCTGTGTCGTTTACAGCTCGTCCCATGCGAAGAACCCGACGTCGGGTGCCCGTTCCGGTTCGCGAACGGCTCGGTCCAGCGCCATGACCGCGGCTACGGCGAGGTCGATCTTGCGCGGGCTGTTGCGGGCGTCCTTGGACAGTCGGGAGCCTCGGGCGTCGACGCGCAGAACGCAGTTGGCCAGGTGTCGGGCGAGGCGCGGGTCGCCGGCGTGTGCGATCGAGCCGTTCATGACGGCCTCGTAGAACCGTTGGGTCGCCGGGGTCATGCGGGCGGCGGATTGTGGGAACTCGACGACCGGCAGGCCCTCGGCTTCGAGGACTTGGTAGGTGCGCGCCCACCGGTAGGGGTCGCACACGATCTCGCGGACCTGGAAGCGGCGACAGGCGGCACGGATGGCGTCCTCGACGTCGAGGACGGGCACGGTCCAGTCGTTTCCGGCCTCGGTCGGTCGTTCCCAGCAGGCCACGACCTCGACGACCGGTGTCGGCTCGACCGGGGTCGGGCAGGTGACGGCGACCAGGGCCGTGCTGTCGTTGTTGAACGAGCCGTCGAAGCCGAGGCAGACCTCGATGCCGTCGCCGATCGGCCCGTCTTCGGTCCGGCATGCGTCCCACGCGCCGGCCGGCAGCCACGCTTGGGCGGTGTTGACCCACTGGTTGAGACGCTTGGTGCGGAACTCGGCCTCGGGGGTCCGTCGGACGGCGGCGGCGAGGTCTTCGGGGTCGAGCAGGTCGCCGAGCGCGGGGTTGGCGTCGGCCCAGACGTCTGGGTCGCGGTGGTCGGCGTCGTCCGGTGCGCCCCACCAGGCCAGGAAGAACGACGGGTCGTCAACCTCGCCGGTCGCGATGCGCTGCCCGTACTGGAACAGCCGATAGCACACCGAGTCGCGGCCCGAGGTGTCGGTCTTGACACCGGCGGTGGTGATCGCGAACAGCAGCGGGTCAATCCGTGCGCCAGCGGCCAACGCCATGACGTTGAACAGCTCGTCGTTGGGCTGAACGTGCAACTCGTCGAAGACGACGCGGGTCGGGGACAGACCCTCTTTGGTGAAGGCTTCGGCGGACAGGCAGCGGTAGACGCTGCCGAGCTCGACGACCTCGATGGCGTCGCGGTAGACCTTGCACGCCGCGGACAGGTCGGGGTCGGCGTCGACCATGCGTTTCGCGTCGCCGAAGACGATGCGGGCTTGCTCGCGGTCGCCGGCGCAGGAGTAGACCTCGGCGCCATGGCACTCGAACAGTCCCTCAAGAGCGATGCCGGCGGCGAGACCGGACTTGCCGTTCTTGCGCGGCTCGCCGACCAGCGCGACGCGGTGTCGGCGCCGGCCGTCGGAGCGGCGGGCGAAGACGTGGTCGAGCAACAGCCGTTGCCACGGTCGCAGCGCCAGGTGTGAGCCGGTGCGCCCGCTGAAAGTGTCGCGGGTGATGGTGCACAGGGTCTCGATGAACCGGGCGACGTGCGCACCATCGCCGCGGGCCTGGTCGGCCAGGTCGACCGGGGTGAGGATCCGCGGCGGCCAGCCGGGGACGTCAAGGGCTGTAGTCGGTCTGGCGGTGCCGGTCGGCGAGGAGTTCGGCGAGCTTCGAGGCACGTCGCACCTCGCCCAAGCCGATCCTCGTGCGGTCCGCCGGCGTCAGGCCGAGCAGCGACAGGAGTTTGACGATCTCGGTCTCAAGGGTGGACAGCATCCCGACCAGCGGGTTCGGGTAGGCGTAGCCCTTGTCGGTCAGCAACACCTCGTCGGCGTCAGCGAGTTGGGCGATCCATGCCGCGCGGCGGTCGAGCTTCTCGCACAGCAGCACCACCGAAACCCGGTCGGTGTGCGCCAGCCATGAGCATTCCGCGGCGAGCAGCATCCACGCGGCGCGGCCCGCAGCGCCGAGGTGATCGGGCGCGTCCAGGGCGAGCGCGGGCAGCGCTGGCGAGTCGGCGGCGTCGGGTAGGGCGCGCTTGCCGGGGTTGCCGGTCCGGCGCTTGCGCTCGGTCGGTGTCGGCGGTCGTCCGGTGGTCATGATCGGCTCAGACCCCCCGGTCAGACTTTCGCGGCGATGTGTTTGGGGTTGGGGGCCGGGTCCTGCGCATTCATACCGGCCGAGATATACCCGCCCCCGGTATACGGCTAGGCCATGTCAACATGTGTGTGCTTCGCCGAGTTGCACACCCGACACAGCACTTGCAGGTTCGACCGCTCGTCGCTGCCGCCAGCCGCTCGCGGAATGATGTGGTCGACGGTGAGAACCTCGGCGCGGTGAGCCTTGCGCATCCAGCCCGGACACAGGTTTCCGTAGGCCGCGCGGTGCTCATCGAGGATCCGTGTGGCGAGTCGTCGCCAGCGGTGGCCGTAGCCGCGAGCCGAGGCCGAGCCGCGTAGCTCGTCACGGGCACGGTCGTAGCGGTACTGGCAGAGCGGGCAGCGTGAGGGACTCAGGTGGAGACGTCCACAGTCAATGCATGGCCGTTTACGAGGCACGGCGGCCTCACAACAGCTCGAAACGACGAAGCCCCGAACGCGCATGGCGTCGGGGCTTGAATGCGGGCAGGGTAAACCGACCGATGATCAGAATGCCCTGTGGACAACCCCTACGTCAACGCGCCTCAGCTCTCATCGTCGGCGTCGTCACCGTTCCCGCCGTTGTTGACCTTGCCCTTGGTGTCGAACACCCGCGGTCCGGCAGTCTCGATCACGGCGTCGGTCTTGTTGTCGACACGCCGTAGCCATGCCAGCGCACTGCTGTACTGCTGCTGTTCCTCGTAGAGGATCGTGTAGCCCGGCAGGGCGGTGAGCTGCCAGCCGGCGGGCAGGCTCGCCAGGATCCTCTTGAAGTGCTCCCGCGCGGGCGCCTTGCCCAGGTCGTTGACGATCGGCGTGAGGGCGATGCCGTTCTTCGCCTTGAGCGACTCGTGGTATCGAAGGTTGTAGGGCAGGACAGACTTAAGGGATTCCAGGTAGTCCTTGATCTTCGCATGCTGTTCCGGCACCTCAACCTCGTGGTCGAGGTCTATCGGGTACAGCGCGTCGAAGTGCCTGGCCTTGACCAGGGTTCGGTCTCGGTTCCTTCCGGGGTCCTTGTTGCCGAAGCCGTTGTTGTTCCAGGGAGAGGCGTCCTTGTAGTGCTTGATGAGCAGGTCTTCAGGCGCCATCGCCGACAGGTCCTCGATGACGTACAGGCATGTGAACGTCATCTGTTCGATGGAGATGCCGACACGCCCGGAGAGCTTGCGTCGGTGCTGGTGCAGGCGATCGGGTAGCGACTTGTCTGCCTTGCCGACGTAGATCAGCTTGCCGTTCAGGTACAGCTGGTAGACGCCGCCCTCAGGACGCAGTGCGTTGATCGCCGTCTCGGTCAGGGGCTCGGGTGCCAGCTTGGCTATCTCGGCATGCAGCTGATCGCCGAGAGCCTGCGTAATGCTCAGTCGGAACTCGGCGCTATAGCTGGAGGGGTCGTTAAAGAGTCCAGTGGTCACCCGTTCAGTCCATCCTCTCGGCTGGCGGTCACCTTATCGGAGGCTGTCAGACCCAGCACCCAGGATTGGCGTTCGTGGAACGCTGGATGCACCGACATGTTGTCTCGGTTTGGTCAAAATGGCACCTTGATCACCAACTCCGCGGTATGCTTTCGCCATGATTGAGCAGCGTGAAGACCAACGTGAGGTCGGTACGAGTGTCGAGCTCTTCGCCGGTGGCGGAGGACTGGCGATGGCGCTTCACGAGGCCGGATTCCGTCACTTGCTCCTGAACGAATACGCCAAGCGCGCATGTGAGACTTTGCGCGCGAATCGGGCGACAAAGTGGCTTGGAACCGATCACATCCCCGAAAGCCTCGACGATCCGTGGCCCTTGATCGAGGGCCCGGTCCAGAATGTGGACTTTAGGTACCTTGCCGGCAAGGTTGACGTCCTGGCCGGCGGTCCGCCGTGCCAGCCGTTCAGCCTCGGCGGTGACCACAAGGGTCACGACGACGAACGCAACATGTTCCCGCAGTTCTTCAAGGCTGTCCGGCAGATAAGGCCGAAGGCTTTCATCTGCGAGAACGTTCGTGGCCTACTCCGTCCTTCGTTCGCGCCATACTTCCAGTACATCGTCAACGAACTGAGCATGCCGTTCGTCGAGCGCGGCGATACGACCTGGGAAGAACACAACGAGCGGATCATCGCCGCGAAGGCGATCGAGCCGCCGGATGCCGAGGAGATCGCGAAGCGCTACATCGTGTTCGTGACGCCCGTCAACGCTGCGGACTTCGGCGTGCCTCAGATCCGAAACCGGGTAATCATCGTCGGCTTCCGGATGGATCTCGGTATCGACACCGAGGTGTGGGAGAAGTTCCGCCCCCGCAAGACGCACTCGGAGGCAGCGCTGAACAACGAGCTCCACAACCCGAAGAGTCCATATTGGAGGCGCCACAAGGGCGTTCCGGCCGCAGTGCGCAAGCAGGTCATCGAGCGCACCCCGACCGTCAATCCGGAAGACGAGGAGCTCCGCTACAAGCCCTGGCGCACTCTCCGCGACGCCATCACGGGCAATCCGGACGCGTTCCCTGCACTTCCGGCGCTGCCGCAGACCGGCCTCATCGACTACAAGCAGCACCCGCAGTCACCTGCATCGCACCACATCGGCTGGCCCGGCGCGCGTATCTACGCCGGCCACACCCCGAACCTTCTCGACCGTCCAGCGAAGACAGTGAAGGCCGGTGTCCATGGCGTCCCTGGTGGCGAGTCCGTGATGCTGCTCGACGACGGAAACCACCGCTACATGACGGTACGGGAGACGGCGCGCGTGATGACGTTCCCCGACGACTGGGAACCAGTGGATCCGCGCGGTGAGCAGATGCGCCAGCTCGGTAACGCCGTACCCGTCCTGCTCGGCCAACGTTTCGCCGAGGCGGTGTCCGACGCCTTACGCTCGGTCGCGGAGTCGGCCGAGTCCGAGGATGGATCGAGCCGGGCCGCGTGACATCGAGCTGGAACGAGTCGAGCCCGCCGCCTGAGGCATGGCGCCGTGGGCGTGGAGTCTCACCCGCCCGTGAGCAGGACGAAGCCGCTGGCGGGCACGATCGTCGGGTTGTTCCACTCGATGAGGGACGGATCGCACTCGGTTCCGTGGCATTGCGCGTGTTCCCGAAGACACGGCGCATTCGCGCTTATCTGCGCTGGTCGGATCGTGGTCAGACTAGGGAGAAGTACCTCGGCGAGGTGGGTGAGCCGACACGACTGGCGAATCTCCAACACGCATGGGACTTGGCGCGAGAACAAGGAGCGGCTCTGCCAGCAGACGGAGCGCGGACGGATGCACGCGGATCGTGGGCGAGCTCTATCGACACCCGCGCGACGATGCGAGGCAACCGAAGCAGGGACACGAAGCCCGAGAAGCGGCTCAGGTCCGAACTGCACGCTCTCGGGCTTCGCTACAAGATCGATCAAAGACCAGTCCGCGAAGTTCGAAGGACCGCCGACATCGTGTTCGTCAAGGCCCGGATCGCGGTCTTCGTGGACGGCTGCTACTGGCACGGCTGCCCCGAGCACTACAGGGCCGCAACGAAGAACGCCGAGTTCTGGAGCCAGAAGATCGAGGCGAACCGGCAACGCGACGCCGACACCGATCAGCGCCTCGCCGCAGCAGGATGGCACGTCATGCGAGTGTGGGAACACGAGGACCCCGACGCGGCAGCGCGGCGCATCGCCGAGGCCGTCCGTCCTACGCCGCCTGAGACGGCCGTGTCGCCCTGACGAGTCAGGGCGACATATGGATCCCGATCAAACCGACATGTATGCGGTGTCAAGCTCGCGGTATAGGCGACGCACATATGATGAGGTCGCGCCGGTTGCTTCGGCGATGACGGTCGAGGAAGTGCGCATGCCGTTGGTCTGGTCGGCGTTGTAGTACTCGATAATCGCCGCGCGCTTGCCGGTCGCGGGCCGGACCCGCTTCGGCGTCGGCTTCTCCTTGACGATGGGTTGCTCAGCGGTCTCGGCATCCGGCTCGACATCGTCCTTTTGATCTGCGACTACTGCTGGTGCCTTCTTAGGCAGGAACGAAGCCAGACGCATCAGGCGGGCCACGACCAGCGGTGGCAGCCCGGACACGGCCAGGACGAGTGTCAGGTGGCTTGGGCCGCCGTGCGTGGTAGCCAGATGGTTGAGTGCATTGCCGCCCTCGGTCAGTGCCAGGGCGAAGCGGGCGTTGCGGCCGGCGGTCTTGCTGATCGGGTGAGTCTCGGGAAGGTGCTGCCAGACCTCGGCCGAGACGGTCATGTACACATCCAGCGCGACCGGCAGCAACCAGGCGAGCAGGGTGTTCCATCCGGCGATCTGGGCGAGGGAGTGCAGATTCGGGAAGGACAGCAACTCGGCGGCGATCAGTGCGGTCGGCAGGCCGATTCGGACGATGTTCACAACGCTTCGCGGAAGCTCGGGCAAGGCAGTACCGTGGTCTTGCATCAGAGTGACTCCTCCGGTGCCTGGCCTCGGGGTGTTTCAGCACCGCCGGGGCCGCTCTATGTATGGGGTCTGTGATAGTCGCGTCGGTCGAGCATGGCGCTTCGACTGCCTGTTTGTCAGGTATTCGACTGGGCCTCTTCCGGGCCGGGCCTCGGTTCCCGGTTTCTACCTGCCCGGTACCTGACGGTCGCTGGTGCCGGATCGCGGTACCAGACGGTCGGGCGCTCGGAGGCCGCGGAATCGACGCGGTACTTCGGGTACTTCCTCACCGGTATGCCGCCATGCGGGATCCGTGTACCGCAGCATCGTCGAGGCGGGCGTTCAGCCACTCCAGCTCGACCGAGGTCCACATCGGGCGTCCTCGCAGATACGAGCCGCACTCGGCGGTGCTCGGGTCACACTCGGGGTTGTGGCAGAGCACGTAGGCATCGACCAGGCGTGTCGCGGTGTAGAGCCGCAGCGTGAGCGCCCCTTCCGGCTCGTCGGCGCTGATCCCGCCGCATACGAAACACGTTGACTTGATGATGAAGCCTTGCGCGACCTGTCCGCAGGCGGTGCGGACCAGGTGCGCGAGCCGGCGGGCCTCGTCGGCGACATGCTCGGCCAGCTCCGGTACTCCCCGGATGGTGGGAATCGCGTCCTCGATCCACACACAGGCCCAGTGGACCGAGCCGTCGGGTTCCTGGTCCTCGGTCCAGGTTCCGCGCCCGTCGAGCAGGTATCGGGACCGCGGTACCGACGAAGCACGCTCGGCCGGTCCGAAACCGATCCGGTCGCGTACCGCTGCCTCCAGTTCCAGGACCCCGATCGTGACCTCGTTGATGACGTCGACCACCCCAATGTGGCACGGTGCCGGGGACCATCCCGGCGCATCGGGATCGGCCTCGACGCGTTCGACACGGGCGAGTTCGTCTCGCTTGGCGCGCTGTTCGGCCGTGAAGGTGAGCTCGACCCAAGGGCGCGGCGATCCGTGCAGCCGGGCTGTAAGCAGGTCGCCCCATTCGGTGCGGATGGCCTGGAGGTCGAAGGCTGTGGCGTAGAGCGGGTCATCGAACAACTGCGGTCGCCTTCCTCCTGCGTGCGATGCGGCGTCGCTCGTCGAGGTCGACACCGCCCCACACGCCAGCCGATTCCGGTGTGCCTTCAGCATGCGCGAGGCATTCGGCCTTCACCGGGCACGAAGAGCACAGGGAACGGGCGGCGGCGGTCTCGATCGGATCGGGCGAGAAGAACCACTCCGGGTCGGCACCGATGCAGGCCGCGGCTTGCTGCCAGGCCATCGCTGTCCGCGCGGTGTCACGAGTCTGGTTCACGCGCTCACCCCGGCCAGCTCTTTGCGTGAGGGGTGCGAGCCCCCGTGCGGGCGGCGTCCGCGCGGTCCGGCGGTGAGTTGGCATGGAGAGCCGACGGGCGACTTGCAGAACGGGCAGGCGACTTGCAAGACCTTGAGTCCCGCGCGGTGCGCGTGCGCGCGCTCGGCGATGTCTGGGGGCGCGGCGACGCCGGCGGGCAGAGCGAAGGTGACCGATCGCGCCGGAACGTCTCCGTCGGCCGCGGTGCGGCGCATCGTGGCCAGACGTCGGCAAAAATCGCGAGCGGACTCCTCGCCAGCGGGTTCGTAGACGAGGTTCGCGCGCTCGATCCGTTCGGCGCGAATGCGGCGGATCGCGGCGATCAGGTCGGCTGGTGCGATCCACGTCTGCTCTCGGGCGACAAGGCGGAGAGCCTGAACGCAGTCGGCGAAGGTCTGGTCACCGAGGATCATGTGCCATGCCTCGGGTGTGTGCTCCTCGATGCGCATCGCCGGGCAGGCGGCGGCCACCATGCGCAGGAGTTTGACGGTCTCGCTCGGGGTCACGATCAGGCTCCTTCGGCGGCCAGGGCACGCGTCTCGGCTCGGTCGAGGATGTCGGCAGTGCGGGACGCCGGGACGTTGGCGACCCGCTCAGCGGGCGCGTTCATGACCTCGTTGACCACCGAGGCCAACGTCGAGGGGTGCAGACTCTTGCGGCTCCAGGCGATCAGCCCGTTGCGGACGTCGTCGGGGGCGACGCCCTCGGCCAGCAACGCGGACAACTCACGTCCCAGCTGGCCGAGGACGCGGCTCGGCGGGCGCTTCGGGACGTGATCGATGTACTCGGCCAAGAGCGTCTGCGCGGTCGGCCCGTCAGGGACAGCTGGCGTGGTCGCTGAGTGGACCAACGCGAGCGGCGGCGCGGGACGCGCCGAAACCTCGTGAGAGGTTTCGTATATAGGGGTCGGGTCGGGTCGGGGGGACCGAACGTCCGCCGTGACATCCGCGTGAGTCACGCCACCGTCACGGCGTGACTCACACCGTGACAGGTCGAAATCGGCGGGATTCCCGCTGCTAACCACGGATTCGCAGAAGTCCGGGCCGTCGGCGACGTCGATCTCGTCTTCGGGCTCGACCAGGTCGCAGGCCACGGTCTCGCCGTCGATGACGACCTCGACGGCATGCGTCAGGTACGCGTGCCCGTCACCGTCCGCGTGAGTCACGCCGCTGTCACGGCGTGACTGCGCCCGTGACGGTACCCGTAATGCCTTCGCCTTGTCCCGCGCCCGACGCTGGCGCTCGGCCGCCTTCGCACGCTCGTCGCGCACTGCGGCGGCGGTCGGGTTGTAGTCGTGGAAGTCGTGAACCAGCCACCCGCCGTCGGCCTCCTCCCACAGCCCGCGCGCCACCAACTCGTCGGCGGCCGCCTCGGGATCGCGGACGTCGGAGACGATCCGCAGTTCCTCGGCGGCGATCCGGCCGTCGGTGAGCTGCTCGGAGCACCAGCAGACCGATGACACGTACAGTCGGAACGCCGCGTCGGACAGCAGACGTATCTTGCGATTGGACGGCATCCTGTCGTCGAACTTCGCCCACGGCATCAGGCGACCTCCCCCACGGAATCGGTGAGCAGCAAGCGAAGGGCCTCGGCGGCCTGCTGCGGGACGACGCCGTTGCCGAGGATGCGGAAGGCGGCGGTGCGTGGGAGGTCGGGTACGTCGACCACGAACCCATCCGGAAGGCCCATCATCCATTCGACGAACCGCGCCGACAGGCGCATGTCGCCTCGGGTGTTCGGCTCAAGCGGGCGCGGTGCTGGCCGGGTCAGGGCCTCCCAGCGTCGGACGGCGGCTGTGTACTCGGCCCAGTCGACCGCAGCAGTTCGTGACCCAGGTACTTCATCCCGGTCGGCGAGGGATTCGGGACCATGCGCTGACACCAGGCGGTCGCCGTCGGGGTCGGCAACAGTGTGACCGCCGTGCGCAGGTTCAGCCCGCCGGCCCGGCCGTTCGATCCGGGCCCGGTGTGCTCGTTCGCGGTCGGCGTCGGCAGCAGGGTGACCTGTCCGGCCAGAGACGCCTTCCCGGTGCCGAACTTCTGCCCTGGTGAACCCTTGGTGCCGTCGGTCGCCCTCGGCGTCTGGAACAGGCAGCGGATCACCACTTGGGACAACGGCGGGCTGAAGCCCTTGCCCGCCCTGCGTCCGGGCGTCCCCGTGTCCGACGCCTTCGGGGTCGGCAGGCCAGGCGAGGAGGAACATGCGGTTCCTCTGGTGTGGCGCGCCGACGTCGGACGCGCGTAGGCACAGCCACGCCGCGTCGTACCCGATGCCGGCCAGGTCGCCGACGACACGATCGAGCCCTCGCCCCCTGAGGGCGGCGACGTTCTCCAGGAAGACAAATGCCGGTTGTAGTATCCGAACGGCTTCGGCGACGTTGCGCCAGATTCCACTTCGCTCTCCTTCGATGCCGGCACCCTTGCCAGCGGTCGAGATGTCCTGGCAGGGAAAACCGGCCACGATCACGTCAACCGGGGCGACGGCGTCCCAGTCAACAGCGGTGATGTCGCCGAGGTTGGGGACGTCGGGCCAGCGCGCAGCGAGCACCATCGCGGCATGGACTTGGTTCTCGGCGTGCCAGACGACGCGTCCGCCGAGGACGGACTTGGCGGCCATGTCCAGTCCGCCGTATCCGGAGCACAAGGAACCGATGGTGATCACGCGACCACCTCCCAAGAGAATGGCGCCGCGTCGTGCGGAGCGGCCACCAACGCCGCAGTCACCCGCAACGCCAACACGAGGCAGCTCGACTTCACCGGCTGCGGGAACCCCGAGCCCGCGAACCACAGCGCCATCACCGCGTCGAAATCCCTGGCCAGGTAGGCAGCGAACAGCCGGGCGACGAAGCGGTACTCGACCGGTGTGGCGTCGATCGGCATCTCGAAGCCGTCGAAGCTCGACACCACCGGACGCGCCGAGGTGATCTCGACCTCCGGCCAGACGGCTGCGCGTGCCAACTCCACCCACACGCCCACCGCCTCGACCATCGCCGCAGCCTGGCCTATCCGGATCAGGTCAGACAGCAGGCTCAGCGCCTCGTTGTGCATCCCGAGCAGTTCCAGGCTCACCGTGCCGATCGCCTGCTCATAGGTCGATGCGGCATCCCTACGCGCCGTCATCGCGTCCCCCACTCTGAACACGAGAAACGGACTGCTCCAGACCGACCACCACCGCGACATCCGCGATTACCGACCACCGGTCGGCAAGGTGATCGTGATGGCCACGCGGGGTCATATACGGGCCGAGCAGCATGACTTCGAGGTCTGCATCGCCCTCGGGCGCTGCGGATCGCGGTCCGCGGCGGAGGATCCAGCGGGCGTCGGCTGCTGCCTCGACGATCCGGCGAGCGACCCACGGCCACATGCCGATCAGGGCGGCGATGGCGATGAGCGCGCCAGCCGTCTCAACGGCTTGCACGAGCACCACCCGCCTCGGCCAGACGCCACACCTTGACCGGCTTGCCGTGGGTCGAGGCGGCTGTCGAGCGCACCTCACTGACCGGGACGATCGCCGCCGGGCGACGTGCCGACATCGAGTTCAGCACCGCGCCGATGTGCCGGTGTGCAGCCTCGGGCAGCAGGTGACGGAAGTCGTTGGCCGAGAAGGGCTCGCCGTCAGAACCGAAGGAAACGACGACGTCCTCGACGAGGTCGCGGTCCCACTCGGGGATCGCGGCGTAGACGGCGGCGAGCAGGTCGTTGCTGGTAACGAGTGTGGAGCGCTGTCCCGGCTGCTTGTTCACGAAGCCTCCCGGTCGGCGAGGCTCTCGGCGATGAGCCGGTCGCGGTAGGCGATGAGGATGTTTGCAGGGATGCGCCGAGCGCCGCGTACTCGAACCGCGGTCAGCTCGCCGTCCTTCACGAGCGTGAACATGGTCGTCCGGCCGACCCTGAGCTGATCTGCGGCTTCCTTGAAGGTGTAGAAGAGCGGCTCGCTCATGCGACATCACCGACCGGGTCGTCTCCATGCCAGTTCCAGACATCCACAATCGTGGATGCGGCAGGCACGAACAAGGACTCTTTGGCTACGTCGACGACCTCCACGACGCACGAGCCCGGCGCTATGACCACCTTCGTGGATCTCGTCGCAGCGCCGCCGATCGGAGTCGACGAAGCGGAAGCCGCCTTACAGAATGACCTGACTGAAGATGGTGACACGCCCGCCAGCTGCACCGTAGGCTTGCTGAGCAGGTCGTTATCTATGAGCCGGTGGAACCTGGGATCCGACACCGGTGATCCCTCCTCGTTTGAGACGGAAGATCGATGGTCTCGATAGTGTCACATCACTGGACTGCGTGTCCACGAACGTGGATGAATGATCCCGTGCAAAGAAACGGCAAGGCAGATACACGCTTGTGGATGAGTCGTCTACGCTGTGAGGACCTGCCCGCACCGCGGGCGGATGCTCCCGTGCGGGAAAACGCCGGGACTCCGGGACCATCCAGAAGCGAAAGGGCGATCGATGGCAGCCGCCGCCGCACCTTCGCCGTCTGGCGAGACGCTGACCGACCTTGTACAGAGCGCACTCGCCACAGGCTTGACGCACCAAGAGATCGCGGATCGGAGCAGGGACCCGGAGACGGGACAGACCGTGTCCCGCTCGTGGGTCAACAACCTCGCTCGCGGGCAGGTCGATCGAATGCCCGAACTGCCGACCATCCGCGCCCTGGCAGCGGGTCTCAACAAGCCGCTGAACCTCGTGACCGAGGCCGCCGCGCGGCAGTGGTTGAACTACGAAGCCAGCACACTGACGGAGCTGGGCGACGACGTGCGGATCATCGTGGCGCACCTCGCGACGATGAGCGAGGCCGACCGTCGGCGGTGGCGCCGGCAGATCGAAGCCTGGAGCGACACCCGCGACGACTGACGCGCGGTGGACCGTCCGTTGTCCTCGTTCTGTCACGGTCGGCATGCATTACCCGACATGGCTTTGTACTGCGCGGCTTCGCTGAGCGCTTCAGCGTATATACGGGTCGTGACAAGGGACGCTTAACAGCGTCCCTGACCTGCGCCTTTCTGACTGGACGAGTCGCGCACCCTCGGCGTACTCTTAGATCTTTCAACCCCGAGATCGAACTGGCGTTCGAAGGACGTCGGTGTTGCCCCAAGGGGGGACATGGAGATCGTCATCACCGTCGTCGAGGAGCCGTCACTACCGCCAGCCGTGGCCGCGCGGGTGGATGCGAAGCGTCAGCGCGTCGAGGTTTTGATGCCCCACGGCATGACGTTCAAGCAGAAGTGCGCCGCGCTCGCCAGCGTGCTCCGCCACCAGGCCGAGACGAGCTGAGTGCAGTGACCTCGATAGGACGAATCTTCATGGAGAGCGCATGCCCCGCAAGAAGAAGGACGCTGAGGACGTAGACGGCGGCCGGGTTCCTAACCTCCGGTCCTCGATCTACAAGAGCAAGACCGATGGCAAGTGGCACGGATACGTGACCATGGGCGTCAAGGCTGACGGATCGCCTGACCGCCGCCACCGTGAGGCCAACACCGAGACGGCAGTAACCGACAAGGTCCGGAAGCTCGAAGCACAGCGAGACGCCGGGAAACCCGACAAGGCTGGCCGGCCGCCGACTGTCGAAAAGTGGATGGCCGAGTACCTCGGCCCTATCTGCGAGATCTTGGTGAGGTCCAACAAGATGGCGCCTCGCACGCTGGACGACTACAGAAGCAAAAACCGCAACTGGATTGTGCCTCACCTGGGCAAGCACCGACTCGACAGGCTCCAGCCGGAACACCTGGAAGCCGCATACACTGCGATGTACGACGCTGGCCTCAGCTCGTCAACGGTTCTCAAGGTCCACCGGATCCTCGGCAGAGCACTGACCGTCGCTATGCGCCGCGACAAGGTCGGCCAGAACGTTACGAAGCTCATAGACGCTCCCGAGCCAAGCGATTTCGAGATCCGTCCGCCGAGCCAGGCGGAGGCTCGAAGCCTCATCAGGGCGGCGGAGAACCGACGGAACGGATGCCGCTGGCTGCACGCGTTCGCCACGGCTGACCGTCAGGGCGAATGTCTAGGGCTTCGTTGGCAGTACATAGATCTAGAAACCGGCGCGGTCGACTCCTCGTGGCAGATTCAGCGCGTGCCCTGGCGCCATGGATGCGACGATCAGCACGGCTGCGGCGAGCAGTGGCACAAGCAGGTGTGCAAGCCGGTCTGCTCCGAGCACCAGCACCGCCCCCGGTGTTCGAGTACGTGCGACGTGGCGTCGCACCGCTGCCGCACGAAGGGATGCATCAAGGGATGCACCGGTCACGCCCACCTCTGCCCTAAGAAGGTTGGCGGCGGTTGGGAGTTCCGTAAGCGGAAGGGCAGGGGCAAGCACCTGTCGTATCTTCCTCAAGAACTCTTGCCGTTCCTGCGGGCGCACCGCGTCCAACAAGACTCGGAACGCCTCGAAGCCGGCGACGACTGGGTAGACATGGACCTCGTCTACTGTGGACCGAAGGGCCTGCCGGTCCCGCGGTCACACGACTGGGTGGACTTCAAGGAGCTCTGTCGCGAGGCCCGCGTTCCTGAGTACCGCGTTCACGACGCTCGCCACGCCGCCGCGACGATCCTCGTCGAGATGGGCGTTCACATCCGCACCATCCAAGCCGTCCTCGGCCACGCTCGTGTGACAACCACACAGCTTTACACGCACGTCGCTGAAGCGGTCGTGAAGGACGCCGCGAACCAGATGGGCGCAGCCCTGTTCCGCTGACCTGCGGTTTTGTGAGTTCGCGGGAAAACTGCAACGGGAACTGCAACGGAGACAGATCGAACACAACAAGGCCCTTCGCTGGGTTAGAGCGAAGGGCCTCGTCAAAGCGGAGGCGGAGAGATTTGAACTCTCGATGGGGTTTAAGCCCCAAACCGCATTAGCAGTGCTCTACCTTAGGGTTTTCCATGATTCGCAGGAGTCCGCGATAGTCCTTGAACTGGCGAAACGTACTC
>NZ_JAAFYZ010000560.1 GCF_018274385.1 Catenulispora pinistramenti
GCGAAGCCCTGCCGACGCGACCGAGGGGAACGAACCGAAAACCAGCCGGAAGAATGGCAAAACCCAGTGGTTCGGTACCGGCGACCCGGCGAGGTCAGCCGCCAGTCTGGGTGTTGGCAACGCGGCAGCCCCGATGGTGGGCATCCCGGGCTGGCGGGTGCGGATGGCCGCCAAGATGGTTGTCGCCTGTTGAGCAGGCCTGTTGGTGTCGAGGATGTGGCGGTCCGACCCGCCCGAGCGCGTGTTGATCTTCATGGATGTGAGAATCCGGCCATGGGATGGCTGCTTCTTCACATCCATCAGCGTGATCCCGCACTCGGGCGTGTCGCAGGGCACGTGTAAGGCGCTAACAACACCCTCACCGGCAGCGGCAGCGGCAGCGGCATCAACAAACCGGTGCCCTCGTTCCCTGCGTTTTGTATTTCTCCGGCTGGTTTTCGGTTCGTTCCCCTCGGTCGCGTCGGCAGGGCTTCGCCTACAGTGCCGGTGGCCGGGGGTCAAGTTCGCGCTGAACAAAACCGCAGCTC
>NZ_JAAFYZ010000561.1 GCF_018274385.1 Catenulispora pinistramenti
AAGAGACAGGGGCTGGAGTCGGCGGAAGGGATGTCGCGCGGGTCGGAGGCTCGGCGGTCGTAGCCGCGGGGGCTGGAGTCGGCGAGCTCTTCGCGGCGACCGTAGCCACGACGACCGGAGTCGCGAGGGCCGGAGTCAGCCTGGGCGAAGCGGGGGTCGTCACCGCGACGGCCGTAGCCACGCCGACCGTAACCGCGGGGGCTGGAGTCGGCGGACTCTTCGCGGGGACCGTAGCCACGGCGACCGAAGTCGCGCGGGCCGACGGCGTCAGCGGCGGTGCGCAGGTCGAAACCATGCCGGCCGTGGCCGCGGCGGTCGAAGTCGCGAGGGGCGAAGGCGTCTGAGGCGTCGCGCGGGTCGTAGCCACGGCGATCGAAGCCATGGCGGCCGTAGCCGCGGGGGCCGAAGTCGCGGGGGCCGAAGTCGGCCGAAGCGTCACGGCGGCGGTTGGGGCCTCGGCGGCCGTAGCCGCGGGGGCTGAAGTCGTCCGAGGTGGCGCGCGGGTCGAAGCTGCGGCGGTCGTAGCC
>NZ_JAAFYZ010000562.1 GCF_018274385.1 Catenulispora pinistramenti
CGGACATGCAGGTAGGCGGCGGTTTCGTGCAGCGCGAACTTGACCCCCGGCCACCGGCACTGTAGGCGAAGCCCTGCCGACGCGACCGAGGGGAACGAACCGAAAACCAGCCGGAGAAATACAAAACGCAGGGAACGAGAACACCGGTTAGTTGGTGCGACTGCCGGTGAGTCCTTGGCGGCGGGCCGGTGGTCGGTTGGTCGGGAACATGCCCGGGTGCGGTAGGCGGCATGCCTTGGTGGCCAGGTCTATTTGTCATCCGGCGGCAGCCATCTTGGTGGTCGGGTCCGTCTGTCATCCGGCGGCAGCCATCTTGGCAGCCAGACGAGCCCGCGCCCACACCTGCGGCCGCACCAGCCAGCACAGAATGAGCACCCTGCGACTGTCGCGCTGCCAGCGCCCGACCGGCGGCCGAATCCGCCGAGCCGCCGGTACCGAACCACTGGGCTTTGCCATTCTTCCGGTCGGTTTTCGGTTCGTTCCCCTCGGTCGCGTCGGCAGGGCTTCGCCTACAGTGCCGGTGGCC
>NZ_JAAFYZ010000563.1 GCF_018274385.1 Catenulispora pinistramenti
CCTTCGGTCATAGTTGTGCCGGTTCGGGGTTCGGGGTGGTGGGTGTGTTTGTCGGCTGCCGGTTCGCGCGTTCACAACCCCGCCCCACCTCAGGCCTCTTCAACTCCAGCAAGTCAGAGCAAGGGCACAGGCAAGATCAAGAGCTAGATCAACAGCACAGGCAAGATCAAGAGCTGAAGGTCAAGGTCAAGAGCTGTGATGAAGGGCCGGGCCTCCGGCGGGCCTCGGCAACCTCAGGGAAACTAGCGCGGTTCCCTCGGGTGCCTGGGTCAGGGCTCAGCGGCGGCGGTTTGTGAGGTGGTGCGGTCCGTTCCCCTCGGTCGCGTCGTCAGCCCGGGGGGTACAGCACCGGTGTCCGGGGGTAAAGTCCGCGCGCGGCGGTCGGGCGTGTGACCTGCGGTTTCGTACGGCGCGAACTTGACCCCCGGCCACCGGCACTGTAGGCGAAGCCCTGCCGACGCGACCGAGGGGAACGAACCGAAAACCAGCCGGAAGAATGGCAAAGCCCAGTGGTTCGGTAC
>NZ_JAAFYZ010000564.1 GCF_018274385.1 Catenulispora pinistramenti
CCGCGAAGTCCACAAGGCCCTCACCAGCACAAACACCCCGCACCCGGCAACAAAACCCCAGGTCGCCACCACCCCTTGACAGACATAGGAGCATCCGAGGGGAACGAACCGAAAACCAGCCGGAGAAATACAAAACGCAGGGAACGAGGACACCGGTTGGCTGCTGCGGCTGACAGTGAGGGCGTGGCGACGGGTTGGTGGTCAGTTGGTCGAGAACATGCCCGGGTGCGGTGCAGCTGTGCCACAACAACCAACCGCAACTGCATCCCGTCGGCAGGCCTTGCTGTCCGCAGCATCGGCTTTGGTGGCGAGGTCGATCCGGTATCCGCCGGTGTCTGTCTTGGTAGTCGGGACAGTCCGCACCCGCCAGCTCGGAATGGGCACGCACGCGAGTGCCGCGTTGCCAACACCCAGACTGGCGGCTGACCTCGCCGGGTCGCCGGTACCGAACCACTGGGTTTTGCCATTCTTCCGGCTGGTTTTCGGTTCGTTCCCCTCGGTCGCGTCGGCAGGGCTTCGC
>NZ_JAAFYZ010000565.1 GCF_018274385.1 Catenulispora pinistramenti
CCGAGGCCTTTCGCGGCCTACCACGTCCTTCATCGGCTCCTGGTGCCAAGGCATCCACCGTGCGCCCTTAAAAACTTGGCCACAAAGATGCTCGCATCCACTGTTCAGATCTCAAACACCCACCGGCGCATCTCCCCCGTCTCGGAACCACCTGCCGTCGCTGACGCGACGCGGTATGGGACCTGAGAGGAGACCCGGTACTGAAGAAGACAACCAAGCGGCTGTTCCTTCAGGACCCAACAGTGTGCCGAACCAGAACAGGCTCACCTCGAAAGAGGCGAGCCGATCAAGTATTCGATGTTCCACCCTTGAGCGCCGGCGTCCAGACATACGCTGGACCAACCGGACTGCTCTGCACTAGAACCGCGCACCCTATGGTGTGTGATCCGTAGTGAGAGGCTCCTTAGAAAGGAGGTGATCCAGCCGCACCTTCCGGTACGGCTACCTTGTTACGACTTCGTCCCAATCGCCGGTCCCACCTTCGACGGCTCCCTCCCACAAGGGGTTAGGCCACCGGC
>NZ_JAAFYZ010000566.1 GCF_018274385.1 Catenulispora pinistramenti
CCCGGCCACCGGCACTGTAGGCGAAGCCCTGCCGACGCGACCGAGGGGAACGAACCGAAAACCAGCCGGAGAAATACAAAACGCAGGGAACGAGGACACCGGTTGGCTGGTGCGGCTGCCGGTGAGGCCTTGGCGGCGGGCCGGTGGTCGGTCGGTCGGGAACATGTCCGGGTTCGGTAGGCGGCATGCCTTGGTGGCCAGGTCTAGTGGCCAGGTCTATCTGTCATCCGGCGGCAGTCATCTTGGTAGTCGGGTCTGTCTGTCATCCGGCGGCGGCGATCTCGACGGCCAGGCGAGCCCGCGCCCACACCTGCGCCCACACCCGCGCCCGCCAGCCCAGAATGCGCACCTTCGGGACTGCTGCGCTGCCAGCACCCAGACCGGCGGCCGAATTCGCCGAGCCGCCGGTACCCGCACCCCCTGTTTTGTATTTCTCCGGCTGGTTTTCGGTTCGTTCCCCTCGGTCGCGTCGGCAGGGCTTCGCCTACAGTGCCGGTGGCCGGGGGTCAAGTTCGCGC
>NZ_JAAFYZ010000567.1 GCF_018274385.1 Catenulispora pinistramenti
TCAACGCCTACTGGAACCACCACCCCCTGGACCGAACCAGAACAAGCCACCTCGGCAAACTCGCCCTCGCCCTTGCCACCTGACGAATAAACCAACAGGGTCGGGAACGAACCGAAAACCAGCCGGAAGAATAGCAATCGCAAGGAACGAAGACGCAGGTTAGCGATCCAGCTGCCGGTATGGCTTTGGTAGCGGGGCCAGTGGTCAGTTGGTCGAGAACATGCCCGAGTGTGGTAGGCGGCATGCCTTGGTGGGCAGGTCTATCTGTCATCCGGCGGTGGCCATCTTGGCGGCCAGGCGAGCCCGCGCCCACACCTGTGCCCGCGCCCGCGCCCGCCAGCCCAGAATGCGTGCCTCGGGACTGCCGCGCTGCCAGCACCCAGACCGGCAGCCGAATTCGGCGAGTCGCCGGTACCGAACCACTGGGCTTTGCCATTCTTCCGGCTGGTTTTCGGTTCGTTCCCCTCGGTCGCGTCGGCAGGGCTTCGCCTACAGTGCCGGTGGCCGGGGGTCAAGT
>NZ_JAAFYZ010000568.1 GCF_018274385.1 Catenulispora pinistramenti
CCGGCCACCGGCACTGTAGGCGAAGCCCTGCCGACGCGACCGAGGGGAACGAACCGAAAACCAGCCGGAGAAATACAAAACGCAGGGAACGAGGACACCGGTTGGTTGATGCAGCTGCCGGTGAGGTGCTGGCGGCGGGCCGGTGGGGAGTTGGTCGAGAACACAACCGAGTGCGGTAGGCGGCATGCCTTGGCGGCTAGATCAATCTGTCATCCGGCGGCAGCCATCTTGGTGGTCGGGTCCGTCTGTCATCCGGCGGCGCCCATCTTGGTGGTCAGGCCTGTCTGTCATCCGGCGGCGGCGATCTTGGCAGCCAGACGAGCCCGCGCCCATACCTGTGGCCGCACCCGCCAGCACAGAATGAGCACCCTGCGACTGTCGCGATGCCAGCACCCCGACCGGCGGCCGAATCCGCCGAGCCGCCGGTACCGAACCACTGGGCTTTGCCATTCTTCCGGTCGGTTTTCGGTTCGTTCCCCTCGGTCGCGTCGGCAGGGCTTCGCCTACAGTG
>NZ_JAAFYZ010000569.1 GCF_018274385.1 Catenulispora pinistramenti
CCCGGCCACCGGCACTGTAGGCGAAGCCCTGCCGACGCGACCGAGGGGAACGAACCGAAAACCAGCCGGAGAAATACAAAACGCAGGGAACGAGGACACCGGTTGGTTGATGCCGCTGCCGGTGAGGTGTTGGCGGCGGGCCGGTGGTCAGTTGGTCGGGAACATGCCCGGGTGCGGTAGGCGGCATGCCGTGGTGACCCGGTCTATCTGTCATCCGGCGGCAGCCATCTTGGTGGTCGGGTCCGTCTGTGATCCGGCGGCGGCCATCTTGGTGGTCAGGCCTGTCTGTCATCCGGCGGCGGCGATCTTGGCAGCCAGATGAGCCCGCGCCCACACCTGCGGCCGCACCCGCCAGCACAGAATGAGTACCCTGCGACTGTCGTGCTGCCAGCGCCCCGACCGGCGGCCGAATCCGCCTGGCCGCCGGTACCGAACCACTGGGCTTTGCCATTCTTCCGGCTGGTTTTCGGTTCGTTCCCCTCGGTCGCGTCGGCAGGGCTTCGCCTACAG
>NZ_JAAFYZ010000057.1 GCF_018274385.1 Catenulispora pinistramenti
CCGGTGGCCGGGGGTCAAGTTCGCGCCATACGAAACCGCCGCCTACCTGCATGTCCGCCGCGCGCGGACTTTACCCCCGGACACCGGTGCTGTACCCCCCGGGCTGACGACGCGACCGAGGGGAACGAACCGCACCACCCCACAAACCGCCACCGCTGAGACTAGATCAGCCACCCGAGGGAACCGCGCAAGTTTCCCTGAGGTTGCCGAGGCCCGCCGGAGGCCCGGCCCTTCACCACAGCTCTTGACCTTGACCTTGCTTGTGCTGTTGATCTTGATCTTGCTTGTGCCCTTGTCCTGACTTGCTGGAGTTGAAGAGGCCTGAGGTGCGGCGGGGTTGTGAACGCGCGAACCGGCAGCCGACAAACACACCCACCACCCCGAACCCCGAACCGGCACAACTATGACCGAAGGCCGTAAAATGCATTTAATCCCGCAGACCAACAGCGACCCTCCCTGCGACACCAGCCGGCAACGGATCCTCCCCGGCGATCGGCACGTCGCGAACCACGTCGCGAACCACGTCGCAAACTACCGGGCAAAGGTTGCCTGACACGGCACCAGCAACACATAGCGCCAGCAGCACAGCACGAAGCTGTCCCCCAGCTAAGCGCTCCGCCCGCCGCTACTCGGCGAACACCAGGTCCCCGGCCAGCACCGCGAACAGCGTCCCGGTCACGGCGTCGACGACGCGGCGGGCCCGCGCGTAGGCCGCCGCGACGCGCTTGGCGGAGAACAGGCACGCCACGAGCACGTACCAGGCGATGCCGATGGCCGGGATCGCGATGCCGATTGTGGTGCGGTACTCCCAGTCCACGTGCGGGGGTAGGAGCGCGGCGAAGACGCTGGAGAAGAAGACGGCGGCTTTCGGGTTGCCGATGTTGCACAGGAAGCCGGCCCGGAAGGCTGCGATTGCGCCGCGCGGCCGGATTCGTGGTCCGGCGGTCGCCGGGCCGCTGGTGGTGCGGCGCGCTGCTGAGCGCAGGAGCTGGAACGCCAGCCAGAGCAGGTAGGCGGCGCCGGCCAGCCGGACCGCCTCGAACAGCGGCTGGCACTTGACCAGCAGCACGGTCAGGCCGACCAGGCTGGTGGTGGCCCAGACCGCCATCGCGGCGGCCACGCCCAGGCCGACGAAGACCGCGTCGCGGCGGGAGCGCGCGACCGAGGCGTGGGAGACGGCGAGGAAGTCCGGGCCCGGGATCAGCAGCGCCAGGGTCCAGACGGTCAGCAATGCGGCGAGGGACGCGACAGGCATGCCTTTGATGCTGCCACGGGAGCCGGGGCGGTAGGCAGGTCGTCGCGGCGGTTCCGGGCCACTGGTCGCGGATTGGACCGCACGGACTCGGGGCCCGGGGTCCCGCTGGCGCGTCAGGCGCCGGACGCGCCGATGGCCGCCCCCGTTTCCCGGGGCGGCCATCGAAGGCGGAGCGCTCGGTGCGTCAGCGCACGCCGAGCAGGTCGACCACGAAGATCAGCGTCTCGCCCGGCTTGATCAGCGGGCTCGGGCTGCGGTCCCCGTAGGCCAGGTGCGGCGGGATGACCAGCTTGCGCCGGCCGCCGACCTTCATGCCGGCCACGCCGCGGTCCCAGCCGGCGATGACCCGGCCGCCGCCCAGCGGGAAGGCGAAGGGCTGGCCGCGGTTCCAGGAGGCGTCGAACTCCTCGCCGGTGGAGAAGGACACGCCGGCGTAGTGCACGGTGACCTCTTGGCCGGCCTTGGCCTCTTCGCCGGTGCCGACGGTGATGTCCTCGATCACGAGGTCGGCCGGGACCGGGAAGTCGGGGAAGTCGATCTCAGGCTTTTCAAGACTCATGAGCTTGCTGTTCCCAATCCTGTCGGGGATGGACTGCTCGTTACGCTATCAGGGCGTCTGCGACGCCCCCGGTCGCCTACCGGGCGTCCAGGATGTCCACGACGAACACCATGGTGTCGGTGCCCTGGATCCCGGCGCTGGGCTGGCCCGACGGCCCGTAGCCCTGGGCCGGCGGCACCACCAGCAGCACCCGGGAGCCGACGGTCTGCCCGATCAGCCCGTCGTCCCAGCCCTGCACGACCGAGCCGACCCCGATCTGGGTGGCGAACAGCGACTTGCCCTTGCTGAACGAGGAGTCGAAGATCTGGCCGGTGCGCCAGACCATGCCCTCGTACTGCACGACCACCGTCTGCCCCTTCTTGACCTGCGGGCCCTTGCCGACGATCACCGGCTTGTAGACGGCACCGGCCGGCGGCTGCTTGCCGGCCGGGATGGTGATCTTCGGGTCGGCGGCGCCCACCGCGGTGCCCACCGTCGGCAGCGACGGGTCGTTCAGGACGCTGGGACCGGTCGCGATGTCGGCCTGCGGCGAGGGGTAGACCCCGACGATGTCCAGGTCGAAGACGAGGGTGTCGGTGCCGGTGATGGTGATCTTGCCGTCGGTGCTGCCCTTGGCGCCGAAGCCGAGCGCGGGCGGCACGGTCACCTCCACCCGGCTGCCCGCGGCCTGGCCCTTCAGGCCCTGCTCCCAGCCCGGCAGGATCTGGCCCTGGCCCTCGACCGCGGTCACCGGGTGCTGGCCCTGGTCGTAGCTGCTGCCCAGGTCCGAACCGTCGCGCCAGAGCTTGGCGGTGAAGTTCAGGACCACCACGCTGCCGTCGGTGACCTTGGCGCCGTCGCCGGGGATCTTCACCTTCACCCCGAGCTTGCCGTCCGGCTGCCCGGCGGGAATCTGGATGTTCGGCTTGACCCCGAAGGCGTCGGCGACCGGTGCCCCGGAGGACGAGGCCCCCGAGGAGGCCGTGGAGCCGGTCGAGGAGGTTGAGGACCCGCTCGGTGTGGACTTGCTCGACGAGCAGCCGGCGGCCACCAGCAGCAGGCCGGCGGCGAGCCCGGCGAGGGCGGTCTGGGTCCGGCGGGTGGCCACTGGACGGCGCACGGAATACCTCGAATCGGCGCGGAGCCGGACGCCGACGGCCCCCGGCTGGAAGTCGAGACGTGATGGTGGGACAACCACATGTCTCAGGGACCGCACCACACTAGCGTGGCCCGCGCTCGGCCGGAGCCGAGAGCGGGCCACGAAAGGGCAAAGGCCTCACATGAGCCGGTACACCGGCACAGGGGGCTACATCGAGGAGATCAGCTTCTCGACCCGCTCGTCCACCGAGCGGAACGGGTCCTTGCACAGCACCGTGCGCTGCGCCTGGTCGTTGAGCTTCAGGTGCACCCAGTCGACGGTGAAGTCCCGCCGCTGCTCCTGCGCCCGCTTGATGAACTCCCCGCGCAGCCGGGCCCGGGTGGTCTGCGGCGGCACCGACTTGGCCTGGAAGATCTCCAGGTCGGTGGCGGTGCGCTCGACCATGCCGCGCTTCTCCAGCAGGTAGTACAGGCCGCGGTTGCGGGAGATGTCGTGGTAGGCCAGGTCCAGCTGGGCCACCCGCGGGGCGGACATCGCCAGGTTGTTCTTGGCCCGGTAGCGCTCGATCAGCTGGTACTTGATCACCCAGTCGATCTCCCGGGAGATCAGGTCCAGGTCGCCGGTGGACACCGCGGTCAGCGTGCGCTCCCACAGGTCCAGGATCTTGTCCACGGCGCCGGTGCGCAGACCGCGCTTCTCGGCGAAGTCGCGCGCCTTGGTGAAGTACTCCTCCTGTATCTCCAGGGCGCTCATCTCCCGGCCGTTGGCCAGCCGCACCTTCTTCTGGCCGGTTATGTCGTGGCTGACCTCGCGGATCGCCCGGATCGGGTTCTCCAGGGTCATGTCCCGCAGCGTGGTGCCGGCCTCGATCATCCGCAGCACCAGGTCGGTGGCCCCGACCTTGAGCATCATGGTGGTCTCGGACATGTTGGAGTCGCCGACGATCACGTGCAGCCGCCGGTACTTCTCGGCGTCGGCGTGCGGCTCGTCGCGGGTGTTGATGATCGGCCGGGACCGGGTGGTGGCCGAGGAGACGCCCTCCCAGATGTGCTCGGCGCGCTGCGAGACGCAGTACACCGCGCCGCGCGGGGTGGCCAGCACCTTGCCGGCCCCGCAGATCAGCTGCCGGGTGACCAGGAACGGGATCAGCACGTCGGCCAGCCGGGAGAACTCGCCGTGCCGGCCCACCAGGTAGTTCTCGTGGCAGCCGTAGGAGTTGCCGGCCGAGTCGGTGTTGTTCTTGAACAGGTAGACGTCCCCGGCGATGCCCTCCTCGTGCAGCCGCCGCTCGGCGTCGGCCAGCAGGCCCTCCAGGATCCGCTCGCCGGCCTTGTCGTGCACGATCAGCTCGCGCACCGAGTCGCACTCGGGAGTGGCGTACTCCGGGTGCGAACCGACGTCCAGGTACAGGCGCGCGCCGTTGCGCAGGAAGACGTTGCTGGAGCGTCCCCAGGACACGACGCGGCGGAACAGGTAGCGGGCCACCTCGTCCGGGGACAGGCGGCGCTGTCCGCGGAACGTGCAGGTGACGCCGTATTCGTTTTCGAGCCCGAAGATCCGCCGGTCCATGATGACCACCTTATGCCGCGTTAGACTTTAATCCGCGTCAGGCCTCTGCGTCGTTGTTCGGCTGCCGCGTGTGTCAGGACTCCGAGGAGTCCCCCTCGTCCAGGAGGTCGTCGACGGCGCCGAGGACGTCGCCGTCGCCCAGCTCCGCCTCGGCCGGCGCGTCCTGCTTCGCCGCGCCGTCGCCGTCCTCACCGTCCTTGCCGCCCTTGCCCTTGCCGTTGCCGTCACCGTCGGCGTCGACGCCGAGCAGGCCGGCCAGCGCCGGGCCGGTGATCCGCCGGAACTTGCGGACCCGGCTCCGGGTCCGGTCCAGGACCGCGACCTCGAGCTGGTTCGGCGTCAGGGTCCGGGGCTCGGTGCCGTCCCGGCCCAGGGCGTCGACCGCGGCGTTCAGGACCGTCTCCAGCGCGGCGTTCTCCTCGAAGGAGGATTCCAGCACCTGGGTCACCGCGTCCGCGGCGCCGCCGAGGACCTGGAAGCCGCGGATGTCGGTGACCTGGCCGTCGAAGGTGACCCGGTAGCCCTGGTCGTCGGCGGCCTTCTCGCCGACCTCGGCCACGGCCAGCTCCACCTCGTACGGCTTGCCCGCGCCCTCGCTGAACATCGTGCCCAGCGCCTGGGCGTAGGTGTTGGCCAGGGCCCGGCCGGTGACGTCGCGGCGGTCGTAGACGTAGCCGCGCATGTCGGCGTGCCGCACGCCGGCGATGCGCAGCTGCTCGTACTCGTTGTAGCGGCCGGCCGCGGCGAAGGCGATGCGGTCGTAGATCTCGGAGATCTTGTGCAGGGCCCGCGACGGGTTCTCCCCGACGAACAGGATGCCCTTGTCATAGAAGATGACTGCCACGGACCGGCCACGCGAGATGCCCTTGCGGGCATACTCGGCCCGGTCCTTCATGATCTGTTCGGGCGAGACGTAGAACGGCGTCGTCACGACGGGTCACTCCTGACTGGGACCGAGGTCTGCAAGATTGTTGGTTCTGCTGCGATCTGCAAGTTATCGCAGCGGGGAGCGGGGACCGTCGGGAACCTCGCGGCGGGCATCCATCACGCCGGCTACGAGCGTGGACAGTTCCTCGTCCGGCAGCCGCCGGTAGCCGTCGGCGGTGACCACCGCGACGACGGGGTAGATCTTGCGGAACAGGTCGGGGCCGCCGGTGGCCGAGTCGTCGTCGGCGGCGTCGTAGAGCGCCTGCACGGCCGCGATCGCGGCGTCCTCGGCGGTGAAGTCCGGGCGGAACAGCTTCTTGAGCGAGCCGCGGGCGAACACCGAGCCCGAGCCCACCGAGTAGTGGTCGTGCTCCTCGTACAGGCCGCCGGTGACGTCGTAGCTGAAGATCCGGCCCTGGCCGGTCTCCTCGTCGTAGCCGGCGAACAGCGGGACCACGGCCAGGCCCTGCATGGCCATCCCGAGGTTGCCGCGGATCATGGTGGCCAGGCGGTTGGCCTTGCCGTCGGTGGAGAGCGTGACGCCCTCGATCTTCTCGTAGTGCTCCAGCTCCAGCTGGAACAACCGGACCGTCTCCACGGCCAGCCCGGCGGTGCCGGCGATGCCGACCGCGGAGAACTCGTCGGCCGGGAACACCTTCTCGATGTCGCGCTGGGCGATCATCGAGCCCATGGTCGCCCGGCGGTCGCCGGCCAGCAGCACGCCGCCGGGGAAGGTGATGGAGACGATGGTGGTGCCGTGCGGCGCGATGTCTTTGGCCGATGCCGCGCCGGCCGGCAGGGTGCGCCCGCCGGGCAGGTAGTCGGGGGCGAAGTCCTTCAAGAACTCGCTGAAAGAGGAGATGCCCGGCGTGAGGAACGCCTGCGGCAGACCGCCCCGAGAGCCCCAGTCCGCGTTGGATTCCACTTCAGCAATCCCCTTCTATAAAGGTTCGGTACGAAATCGGACCTTGATGTGGTGCGACCCTAGTTGATCGCGAACCTCACTGGCCACCCTTCTGAACGAAGCCCCGGACGAAGTCCTCGGAGTTGGCCTCCAGCACCTCGTCGATCTCGTCCAGCATGGAGTCGACGTCCTCGGAGAGCTTCTCCTGTCGCTCCTGCAGGTCGCCGCTCGCCTCCGGGGCGGTTTCCTCGACCTCTTGCTTGTCGCGGTTGGCATGCTGCTGGCCGCCGCGTTCGTCCGCTGCCATCTCAGCCCTCTCCCACTCCTCGGCAAGGTTGCCGATCTTCCTCACTCTAGCTTCAACTTCCCCCGAACGGAGGTATTCCACTCGCGATGGGGGTGACTAGATAATTACAACCGGTGAAAGTTCTGGGACCAGCACCGGAAGGCGCTGGTCCCAGAATGTGGAAAGCTCGGTCTCAGCCCTCGGTCAGTGCGCGTACCAGATCCTCGGCGGTGCGGCTTCGATCGATCAACGCTTGGACGTGCTGTTTGGTTCCGCGGGTCGGTTCCAGCGTCGGCACCCGTTGCAACGACTCCCGGCCGGGCACGTCGAAGATCACGGAGTCCCAGGACGCGGCGGCCACGGAGTCCGCGTACTTGTCCAGACACCGGCCCCGGAAATAGGCCCTGGTGTCCTCCGGCGGGTGGTCCACGGCCTGCCGGATCCGCTCGTCGGTGGTGATGCGCTCGAACCGCCCGCGGGCCGCCAGCCGCTGGTACAGGCCCTTCTCCGGGCGCACGTCGGAATACTGCAGGTCCACCAGCTCCAGGCGCGAGGAGTCCCAGTCCAGGCCGTCGCGCTTGCGGTAGCCCTGCAGGATCTCGTACTTGGCGACCCAGTCCAGCTCCTTGGACAGCGTCATCGGGTCGGACTCCAGCCGGGTGAGCACCGACTCCCAGCGCTCCAGCACGTCCTTGGTGACGTCGTCCACGTCGGAGCCGTAGCGGTCCTCCACGAACTTGCGGGCCTGCTCGCAGTACTCCATCTGCAGCTGCACCGCGGTGAGCTTGCGGCCGCTGCGCAGCGTCACCAGCTGCCGCAGCGTCGGGTCGTGGCTGACCTGGTGCAGGGTGCGCACCGGAGCCTCCACCGACAGGTCGGTGGACATGAAGCGCTCCTCGATCATCGCCAGGACCAGCGAGGTGGTGCCCATCTTGAGGTAGATGGAGATCTCGGCCAGGTTGGCATCGCCGATGATGACGTGCAGCCGGCGGTAGCGCTCGGGATCGGCGTGCGGCTCGTCGCGGGTGTTGATGATCGGACGCTTGAGGGTGGTCTCCAGGCCCACCTCGACCTCGAAGAAGTCGGCGCGCTGGGAGATCTGGAAGCCGTGCGCGCGGCCGTCCTGGCCGATGCCGACCCGCCCGGCGCCGGTGACGACCTGCCGGGAGACGAAGAACGGGGTCAGGTTGCGCACGATGTCGGCGAAGGGAGTGGTCCGCTGCATGAGGTAGTTCTCATGCGAGCCGTAGGAGGCGCCCTTGTTGTCGGTGTTGTTCTTGTACAGGTTGATCGGCGCGGTGCCGGGGATCTCGGCGGCCCGGCGCGAGGCCTCGGCCATGATCCACTCCCCGGCCTTGTCCCAGATCACCGCGTCGCGCGGGTTGGTGACCTCCGGGGAGGAGTACTCGGGGTGCGCGTGGTCGACATATAGGCGCGCGCCGTTGGTGAGGATCACGTTGGCCAGGCCCGCGTCCTCGTCGGTGAGCTGGCTGGCATCGGCGATATCGCGGGCCAGGTCGAACCCCCGGGCATCACGCAGCGGGTTCTCTTCCTCGAAGTCCCAGCGCGCGCGGCGGGCCCGGTGCATGGCCGCGGCGTAGGAGTTGACGATCTGGGACGAGATCAGCATCGCGTTGGCGCCGGGGTTCCCTGGTACAGAAATGCCGTACTCGGTCTCGGTGCCCATGATTCGCCACACGCTCATACCGGCCACCTTATTCCGCGGGGGTGACGTGTGGCAGTGCCTTGTGCACGGTTTTTGCTGGGGTGATGGGTTGCCACTCGGTGTGTGTACCCGGGGGGTGATCAATGAATCGTGGGCGGATGGCGGGTTGCCGACCGGGAAAAACACACACGCCGCCCGCGCGCTGTCGGTGACAGCGTGCGGGCGGCGCTTCGGCCTCGGCCGGGTACTACAGGTACTGACCGGTGCTGGCGATCGTGTCGATCGAGCGGCCGGTGTCACCCCCGCGCTTTCCGGTGACCAGCGTGCGGATGAACACGATCCGCTCGCCCTTCTTGCCGGAGATGCGGGCCCAGTCGTCGGGGTTGGTGGTGTTCGGCAGGTCCTCGTTCTCCTTGAACTCATCGACGCAGGCGCCGAGCAGGTGGGAGACGCGCAGACCCTTCTGCTTGTGGTCCAGGAAGTCCTTGATCGCGGTCTTCTTGGCGCGGTCGACGATGTTCTGGATCATCGCACCGCTGTTGAAGTCCCGGAAGTACATGACTTCCTTGTCCCCGTTGGCGTAGGTGACCTCCAGGAACCGGTTCTCGTCGATCTCGCTGTACATCCGCTCGACCGTGGCCTGGATCATCGCCGAGACCGTCTCCTGCCGGTCCCCGCTGTGCTCGGCGAGGTCGTCGGCGTGCAACGGGAGTTCGGTGGTGACGTACTTGCCGAAGATGTCCTTGGCCGCCTCGGCGTCCGGACGCTCGATCTTGATCTTCACGTCCAGCCGGCCCGGGCGCAGGATCGCCGGGTCGATCATGTCCTCGCGGTTGGAGGCGCCGATGACGATGACGTTCTCCAGGCCCTCGACGCCGTCGATCTCCGAGAGCAGCTGCGGGACGATGGTGTTCTCCACGTCCGAGCTGATGCCGCTGCCGCGGGTGCGGAACAGCGAGTCCATCTCGTCGAAGAACACGATGACCGGGGCACCCTCGCTGGCCTTCTCACGAGCCCGCTGGAAGACCAGGCGGATGTGCCGCTCGGTCTCGCCGACGTACTTGTTGAGCAGCTCCGGGCCCTTGATGTTGAGGAAGTAGCTCTTCACGTTGTCCGAGCCGGTCACTTCGGCGACCTTCTTGGCCAGCGAGTTCGCCACCGCCTTGGCGATCAGGGTCTTGCCACAGCCGGGAGGCCCGTACAGCAGCACGCCCTTGGGCGGCCGGAGCTTGTGCTCCTTGAACAGGTCAGGGTGCAGATAAGGGAGCTCGACGGCGTCGCGGATCAGCTCGATCTGGCCGTCCAGGCCGCCGATCTCCAGGTAGGAGATGTCCGGCACCTCCTCCAGCACGAGGTCTTCGACCTCGGACTTGGGGATGACCTCGTAGACGTAGCCGCTGCGCGGCTCCATCAGCAAGGCGTCACCGGGGCGCAGCTTGACGCCGGACTCCAGCAGCGGCTCGGCCAGGCGCACCACGTGCTCCTCGTCGGTACGCCCGGTGACCAGGGCGCGGCTGCCGTCCTCCAGGATCTCCTTGAGGTTGACGATCTCCCCGACACTCTCGAAGCCGAACGCGGCGACCACGTTCAGGGCCTCGTTCAGCATCACCTCCTGGCCGGGGCGCAGAACTCCGGGCTCGATGGAGGGACTCACCGACACCCGCATCTTGCGGCCGCCGGTGAAGATGTCGGCGTTGCCTTCGCCGGCGTCCTCCAGGAACACCCCGAAACCGCTCGGCGGCTGCGCGAGGCGGTCGATCTCCTCCTTCAACGCCACGATCTGGTCGCGCGCCTCACGAAGAGTCGCCACCAGCCGTTCGTTCTGGCTCGTGAGCCCGGCCACAGTGGCCTGCAACTCGTTGATCCGCTCCTCCACGGCCCGGCCGCCCCGTGGGGCGTCCGCGGTGTCGCGGAGTCTGCGCCGCAGGACGGCGATCTCCTGCTCCAGGTACGTGACCTGGGCAGCGAGGTCGTCCGATCCTCGGCTCGCGCGGCCGGCGCCCTCGCGGATGTCGTCGTCGTGTGCTGGCACGGTCCTCACCTCCCGCCGGAAGCTGCGATGCTCAAGAACTTCCTTGCTGCTGTCCTGCCTAGCGGAGGCGTTCTTGAAACCGCTGAATGTTGTGCAGTTGCCACCGAGACCGGGAGCGGCATCCCCCGCGGGTCCGGAACTCGGGTGCTCTTCGTAGGAACAACAAGGCCTGTCGTCATCACGATTCCCCCTCACTCGGCTGGTTATGTTGCGCCGGTACGGAGTTGTGATCCGATCCTTGCCCACTGGTGGTTCTTTGTCGAGCAGCATTGGATCAACGACCGGGACCGGCGCTTGGTTCTGGGCTCGGCCTTGATAGCGTCTCGAATATGACGGCCACTACTGACACGGATGCGCTAGAGGTCTGGATCGACCACGATCTGTGTACGGGCGACGGTATCTGCGCACAGTACGCGCCGGATGTGTTCGAACTCGACATCGACGGCGTGGCCTACGTGAAGGACGGTCCGGACGCCGAACTGCGCACCGGCGCCGAGGCCCGCGTGCCGGTCCCGGCCGATCTGGTGCTGGCGGTCATCGACTCGGCGAAGGAGTGTCCCGGCGACTGCATCCACGTTCGGCGGGCCGCCGACGGGGTGACGGTCGCGGGACCGGACGCCGAGGACGCGTAGTCCCCGGCCCGGCGGTGGCCATACACATCACATAGTCATGCATGTCACATATACGTCCATACGTCATATATAAGGACAAACGGCGGCCCAGGCGGGCGTTGGACGGCGGGAGAACCAGTTCCGCCCCAGCTCGGCACCGATCCGTTCCGCCGTCACCCCCGCCCGCCGCCCGATGGCGAGCGCGCCGCCTCTTGAGCCGGCCCGCCCCCGCTCTCGCACAACCGGCCCTCGCACAACCGGCCCTCGGACAACCAGACGCTTCATCCCCGTCCGAGGTTGCAGATCAAGCCCAGGTTCGCTCGATCGGGTGACCCCCCAGGTCATACGACCGCGCCAGGATCGGCAGCAGCCGGGTCGGTCCGGCCACCGGGTGCAGCCGCTCGGGGGCGTCGGTGTGGATCGGCACCACGGTCCGCGGTGCCACCCGGTGCACCAGGGTGTGCAGGTCGTCGGCGGTGGCGTGGCCGAACGAGCCGATCCGGCGCAGCGGGATGCCCAGGACGTCCAGCCACTCCATGAACAGCGCCCAGCGCGACTCGAACGGGCCCAGCGGCTCCCCGTTGGCGTGCAGCCACACGGTCCGGTCGCCGACCGGCAGGTCCGCCAGGTCCGGGATGCCGCGCAGGTCGCGCAGGTCCGGCTGGTACACCCAGTCCCCCGGAGCGGCCTGGATCGCCTCCAGGCCGACCTCGGAGTACGCCACCACACCCTGGACGTCCAGGGCCCGCAGGAAGGCCGCCACGGCCTCGCCCCAGACGATCTGCCGCCCGGCCGCCCCGGCCACCTCGATGAACTCCGCGACCCGCTCCAGATCGCGCGGATACATCGCCAGCAGCACCAGGTCCCCGCGCGCGTCCGCCAGCGCCGCGGCGAAGTCCCGGACCACGTCGTCCTCGGTGCGCACCGGCCCCGGGAACACCGGCAGCCCCAAAGCGGTGCCCTCTGTGACGAACATCTCACAGCCCGCGGCGCGCTCGGCCAGCCGCCAGGCCCGCTCCGGCGCGCGGCCGTGGAACCGGATGTCGCCGGTGAAGGCCACTACTCCGTCAGAGGTGGTGACCAGGTAGCCGCTGGCCCCGGGCACGTCGTGGTCGACGGTGATCCGCTCCACGGTCATCGGGCCGAAGCGCACCGGCGTGGAGTCGGCCAGCGCCTGCCAGTCCGGGTCGCCGCCGGGCAGGCCGTCCCCGGCCGCGGCCAGCGCCCGCATCACCGCGATGGTCTCCGGCGCGGCGTGCACCTCGATGCCCGGCCGCAGGGTCCCGACCAGTCCGCAGTGGTCGATGTGGGCGTGGCTGACGAACACCGCCGTGGGCGGCCCCTCCTCCGCCAGCGTGTCTCCGGGTTCGATCATCGCCGGGTCGTAGACCCCCGGCACCCGCGGCGCCGCGCCGACCCGCAGCCGGTCGGCGAGGTAGCGGTGCTGCCGGGGCACGACCGGCGGCCGGAACAGGTCGGTGCCTCGGGGGATGTCGAGCCCGAAGTCGAGCAGGACCCGGTGGTCCCCCTCGGTGATCAGGACCTTGCTGGAGCCGATGACGCCGACCCCGCCCCAGAACTCGACGGTTGCTGCCATGGAGATATCCGTGTTCTTCCTATGAATTGTGCGCGCCGGCCCAGGAGAAGATCCCGGGCAGGATGTCCTCGACCACAGCGGCGGAGACCGTCGCGGGGCCGTCGGCGCGGCCGAACCGGTCGATGTAGCCGGCGCACGCGCCGACCGCCATCGCGGGTTCGATCTCGTTGAAGTAGTGGTCGCCGAGCGAGAACAGCTCGGCGGCCGGCCGGTCGGCCAGCTCCGCGGCGATCCACCGCCGCAGTCCCTGAGGTTTGTTGGCGCCGGAGACGACCTCCTCGAACAGGGCGGTGACCCCGAGCCGGTCCAGCAGCGGCGCCAAGCCGCCGGCCGGGCTGTTGGTGGCCAGCACGATCCGCACCCGGCCGCGCAGTTCGGCGAGCGCCTCGACCAGCGCCGGGACCGCCGTGACCCGGCAGGCCGCGGTCAACATGTACTGCCGGCTGGCCAGGAACGCCTCCTCGGTGGCGGCCGGGTCGACCCCGGACAGCGCGGCGAGCCCGATCGCGGCGCCCCAGGCGTCGACCGAGCTGCGCAGCACCGCGGCCGCGGCCTCGTCGGCCACGCCGTCCGCCGCCGCCACCCCGCGTTCGAGGTAGGCCTGGAACAGGTCCAGGAACCGGCCGCGCAACTCCGTCGGCAGGCCGTCGGCGGCGTGCTCGGCGTAGAACCGGACCGGGGCGTCGTCGCGGTAGACGGTGCCGTCGAAGTCGACGACCAGGATCGGCCGGCGGTCTGTCGTTTCCGCCTCAGCCACGCACGCCTCCGGCCGCCGACAGCGCGCCGCGGATGAACTGCCGCTGCAACAGCAGGAAGAACACCATGACCGGCAGTGTGGTGAAGGTGACGGCCGCGGCCAGGCCCGGGAAGTCGGTGCCCTCGGCGTTGGCGAAGGTGGACAGCCCGACCTCGACCGGCTGCACCGTGCTCGAGGACTCCATGCTGGAGTTCGTCATGATCACCGGCCACAGGAACGAGTTCCAGGAGCCCAGGAACACGTTGATGGCCACGATGATCAGCGCCGGGCGCACCATCGGGATCCCGATCGAGCGCAGGAAGCGCAGCCGCGAGGCGCCGTCCAGCGCCGCGGCGTCCAGGATCTCGGCCGGCATGGTCAGGAAGAACTGCCGGACCAGGAAGATCCCGAAGACGCTGGCGCCCCACGGGATGATCTGGATCCAGTAGGTGTTCAGCAGGTGCAGGTCGTTGGCCAGCACGTAGTCCGGGATGATCAGCACCGTGCCGGGCATCATCAGCACCGAGAGCACGACCAGCGTCAGCACCTTGCGGCCGGGGAAGCGCAGCACGCCGAAGGCGAAGCCGGCCAGCAGCGAGGTGACCAGGCACAGGACCACCGTGCACGAGGCGATCAGGATGGTGTTCCCGAACAACCGCAGCCACGGCGCCGAGTGCCAGGCCCGGGACCAGTTCGACCAGTCCCAGTGCGGCACCAGCACCGGCGGGAAGTCGCTGAACTCGCCGGGATGCCCGAGGGAGATCACCACCGTCCAGTAGAACGGGAAGACGAACGCGATCGCGATGGCGACGGCGAACACGCGCCGGGCCCAACGCCCGGCGCGGCTCGCCCCCGCCATGCCGCGGGAGGCTGAGTTCTTACTCACCCCTGCGCCTTAGCGGCGGTGCACGCGCCCTGCGCGGTGTTCAGCGCGTCAGAGGGCTGCTTGCCGTTCTCCAGCACCTCCTGGATCGCGGTGGACTCATAGCCCTGGCACTTGAAGATCCAGTCGAACCCGGGCAGCACGAAGGCGGTGTCCAGTTCGGAGACCGCGGCGGTGACGTACGGGTTCTTGGCCACGAAGTCCTGCATCACCGGGTCGGACAGGGCCTGGCTGGTCACCGGCAGGTAGCCGGAGGTGGCCGACCACTGGGCCTGCTCGGCCGGGCTGTCGATGAACTTCATGAAGGCCCAGGCCGCGGCCTTCTGCTCGGCGGTGGCCGAGGAGAACATCACGATGTTGGTGCCGGTCAGCTCGTTGACCGCGCCGGCCGGGCCGGAGGGCAGCGCGCCGATGCCCAGCTTGAACTTGCCGCCGACGGTCTTGTTCTCGAAGCCGTAGCCGGCCGCCGAGGAGATGTCGAAGGCGCCCTTCTGGGCGCCCAGCGCCGTCTCGCCGGGGTAGTTCTTGCCGGTGGCCAGCGCGCCGGCGTCCTTCAGGTCCTTGAGGTACTGCAGGGCCTTGACCGCACCGGGGTCGGTCAGGTGCGGGGTGCCGTCCGCGTCATACAGCTTCGCGCCGTTGGCCTCGGCCAGGATCTCGAACCACTGGGTGCCGTAGGTCGCGCCGGTGGCCGAGCCGGGGTCGATGGTGGTGCCGGTGACGCCGTTGGTGGAGACCGCCTTGAGCACCGAGGCGTAGTCGTCCCAGGTCTTGGGCGTGCTCTGGCCGTCCTTGGCCACCATGTCGGCGTTGGAGAACAGGATCAGCACGCTCTTGTTGAACGGCCACATCCAGGTCTTGCCGTCCGGCAGCTTCATGTCGGCCTGCACGCCCTTGTAGAACGTGGACATCTCGGCCGGGGTGTCGGTGCCGGCCAGGTCGCTGATCGGGACCAGCTTGCCGGCGGACTGGAAGTAGTCGGCCCAGCTCTCGTAGGCCTGGCCGATGGTCGGAGCGTTCCCGGCCTGCACCTCGGCCTTCTCCTTGGTGTACATCGTGCCGTAGTCCGGGTCGCCCTGGAGCTTGACGGTGATGTTCGGGTACTTCGCCTGGAAGTCGGAGACGAGCTTGTCCATCGCCGGCTTCAGCGTCCCGATCGTCATCGCCTCCTCGAAGGTGATGGTGACCGGCCCGGTGGGCACCGCGAGCTCGGTGCCCGAGCCGCTGCTCTTGGCCCCGGTGTTGTCGGACTTCGGCGTGGAGGTGCCGCCGCCGGCACACGCCGTGGCGGTGAGGGCGATAGCGGCCAGCCCGGCGGCCGCGGTGATGCGCTTACCCATGATGGTTCAGGTCTCCCGAAGTGAGGGGTTTTGGTGGCACTGCGATTCGGTGTGGCGGATCAGACCAGGGCGTGCGACTCGCCGCCGGCCGCGGTGCGGCGCCGGACGAGGGTGAAGAAGACGGTGATGGCGAACAGGACCACGGCCAGCGCCGCGCCGTATCCGGTGTCGCTGAAGATGAAGGCCTCCTGGTAGACCAGGTAGCTCAGGGTGGTCGTGGAGTAGGCGGGGCCGCCGCTGGAGAGCTGGTAGAACTGCGTGAAGGCCTGCAGCGAGGTGATCGCGGTGATGGCGACCACGAACACGGTCACCGGCCGCAACTGGTGCCAGGTGACGTGCCAGAACTCCTGCCAGGCCGAGCAGCCGTCGACCCGCGCGGCCTCGGAGAGCTCGTTGGACAGCGTGGCCAGCCCGCCGAGGAACACCACGGTGGTGAAGCCGACCTCGTGCCACAGGCTGTAGATGATGACCGCGGGCATCGACGAGGACGAGGACTGGAGCCACTGCGAAGTCGGCAGGTGCAGGCTGTGCAGGAACCAGTCGGCCAGCCCGAACTTGGGGTTGAAGATCCAGACCCAGATCATCGACGTGGCGATCATCGGCGTGGCGTGCGGCAGGAACACCGCCACCCGCGTGGAGTTCAGCAGCAGGCCCCCGCGCTGCAACAGCAGAGCCAGCGCCAGCGAGATCGCCGTCCCGCCGACCACCATCGCCCCGGTGAAGTACAGCGAGTGCCACAGGCTGCTCAAGAACGTCGGCTGCGTGGCGTTGAACAGCCGCGAGTAGTTCCCCAGGCCCTTGAACTTCGACAGCGCCGGATTCAGCGCGTTCCACTTCCACAGCGAGACGTAGAAGGTGTAGCCGGTGGGAATGATCACGAAGGCCAGGAACACCAGCACGGCCGGCGCCGAGTAGGCCCACCCCCAGCGGGTCGCGCGGAAGTCCCGGGCACGGTTCCGGCGCCCCGGGCCGGGCGGTGCGGCGAGGGCCTTGGCGGCCTCGGTCGTTGCGGTCACGGCACGAAACTGTCGCGGGTCAGTGTGTCGATCCCGCGACGTTTCGATGAACAGTCGACTACAAGGCTTCTTATATTCGCGATCTTGTGGTGTCCTGGTACGTTGGCCACCTTCCGACCACCGGGACGAACCGCCGGACACCGGCCCCGGCCAGGGGAAACCGGCACCCCGGCCAGGCCGGGCGGGCACCCGGCAGTACAGCTAGGGCAACACGCGGCGGGCCACGGAGGAGGTCACAGTGCCGTCCTCATTGAACTCCGGGTCGGCGGCGCTTCCGGCCGCGGGCGTGGCCCCCTCGGCGACGTAGTCCGCGGCATACGCACCCTTGGAAGGCCGACGGCGGCGAACCGGCGGAGTAACGCCGTCAGCCAACCGGCGCGAGGTGACCAGGAACCCGGTGTGCCCGATCATCCGGTGGTCCGGCCGCACCGCCAGGCCCTCGACGTGCCAGCCGCGCACCATCGACTCCCAGGGCTGGGGCTCGGTGAAGGCGCCATGGGAGCGCAGGGTCTCCACGGTGCGGGACAGCTGGGTCGTGGTGGCGACGTAGCAGACGATCACGCCGCCGGGGACCAGGGCCTTGGCGACGGCGTCCACGCAGTCCCAGGGGGCCAGCATGTCCAGGACGACGCGGTCGACCTCCTCGTCGGCCAGCTTCTCCGCGAGGTCGCCGATGGTCAGCTCCCAGGCCGGGTGCTCGGCGCCGAAGAAGGAGCGCACGTTCTTGGCCGCGATCTCGGCGAACTCCTCGCGGCGCTCGTAGGAGTGCACGCTGCCGGAGTCGCCGACGGCCCGCAGCAGGGAGCAGGTCAGCGCGCCGGAGCCGACGCCGGCCTCGACCACCCGGGCGCCGGGGAAGATGTCGGCCATCTGCACGATCTGGCCGGCGTCCTTGGGGTAGACGACGGCGGCGCCGCGCGGCATCGACAGCACGAAGTCGGACAGCAGCGGGCGCAGCGCCAGGTACTCGTTGCCGCCGGAGGTCTTCACGACCACGCCCTCGGGGGAGCCGATCAGCTCGTCGTGCTCGAAGGAGCCCTTGTGCGTGTGGTACTGCTTGCCCGTCTGCAAGGTGATCGTGCTCATCCGGCCCTTGGCGTCGGTGAGTTGCACCTGGTCACCGGCCTTCAAGGGGCCGCGACGGTGGTCGGCGCCGGTCGGGACGATCGGTTCGCCGGTCGCGACGGTCGGCTCGGGGGAGGGCGTGCTGTCCATCCCTTCAGCCTACCGGCGGTGGTGGAGCGGCTAGACCGGCATCTTCCGCGGCGTGGGCGGCGGGCCGGGGGGCTTGCCCAGGAAGGCGGCCTGCACGTCGGAGGCCGCCAGTACGCCGACGATCTCCCCGCTGGTCTCTATCACCAGGTACTCCGGCGCGGGGTTGGCCCGCAGCACGTCCAGCAGCTCCTCGCCCATGAGGTCCGCCTTCACGATCAGGCCGGGGTCCAGCGGGTGCGCCACGTCACCGGCCTCGACCCAGGGCCGGCGCTGCTCCGGGGTGGCGATCACCTGGGCCTCGTTCACCAGGCCGGTCGGCCGCTCGTTGCCGTCCACCAGGACGATGCCGCGGGCGTTCACCTCGTGCGCCCGCCGCAGCGCCTCGGCCAGCGGGATCCGGGCGTCGACGCTGATCGCGCGGCGGGTCATCTTGCGGGCCGACAGACCCGGGATGCGCTCCCGCAGCTTGGCCACCACCAGGGCCTGGGTGGCGCCGTACCAGATGAACATCGCCATGAACACGGCCAGGCCCAGGCCGAAGGGCTGGATGGTGCCGTCGTGGACGTAGATCAGGTTCATCACGATGAACACCGCGATCGCCAGCACCCGGCCGGCCCACGCGGCGGCGACCGTGCCGGCCATCGGCCGGCCGGTGGCCTTCCAGACCGCGGCGCGCAGCAGCTGGCCGCCGTCCAGCGGCAGGCCCGGCAGCATGTTGAAGATGGCGACCAGCAGGTTGGACGCCCAGAACCCGAAGATCAGGGTGGCGGCGACCTTCTGGCCCAGGCTGACCGAGTCGTCGTGCGGGATGACCTGGTACACGGCGAAGCCGATACCGGCCAGGGCGGCCGAGGTCAGCGGGCCGACGAAGGCGATCCAGAACGCCTTGCCGGGGCTGTCGGACTCCTTCTCGATCTCCGACACGCCGCCGAGGAAGTGGATGACGATGCGCCGCACCGGCAGCCCCAGGCGCTTGGCCAGGGCGGAGTGCGCGAGCTCGTGGACGACGACGGATCCGTAGAGGAACACGGCGTATGCCAGGGACAGCACATAGCGCCAGCCGCCGAGTTCGTTACCGAAGTCGTTGGACGGGTCGGTCGCGTCCCCGGACTGCGGGGCCAGCAGGACCGTGATGAAGGCGGCGACGACGAACCAGGACGGCGAGACGTAGAGCGGGATGCCGAACGGCCGGCCCAGACGCAGCCCAGGGCCGCGGACAACCCGAGAGGCGCCGCCTTTGCCGGGCTCGTTCTCGCCCGACTCGCCGGTGCTCTGCCCGCCCTCGTCTTCCGCCACGTCTTCGACTCTATGCGCAGCCGAACTTGCAAGACCACTCACCGCGCGGGCGATCTCATCACAGGGGCGTCACGGTGGCGCGTTGAGGCAGGGGGCGGGGTGCGCCGCGATGTCGGTACCGCCGAGTAGGGTCGAGGCCCATGGACGCTTTGGACGCACCCGCCACTGAAGCCACGGAGCCCTCGGCCACAGCGGTGACCACCATCCCGCTCCCGATGGCACTGTCCCCCTCCCGGGCGTCCGACTTCATGACCTGCCCACTGCTGTTCCGCTTCCGCGTCATCGACAAGCTCCCGGAACGCAAGAGCGCGGCGGCGACCCGCGGCACCCTGGTCCACGCGGTCCTGGAGCACCTCTTCGACCTGCCGACCGGCGAGCGCACCCCGACCTCGGCCTCCAGCCTGCTCCCCCCGGAGTGGGAACGCATGGTCCAGGCCGACCCGGAACTGAAGGCGCTCGCCGAGGAGGCCGGCGGCGACGAGGCCTGGCTGGCCGGCGCCGTGGACCTGCTGGAACGCTACTTCCGCCTGGAGGACCCCAACCGCCTGGAACCGGCCGAGCGCGAACTGTTCGTCCACGCCCGCGTCGCCGACGGCCTCCTGCTACGCGGCTTCGTCGACCGCCTCGACGTGGCCCCCAACGGCGCGATCCGAGTCGTGGACTACAAAACCGGCCGCGCCCCGGGCCCGGCCTACGAAGGCAAAGCCCTGTTCCAGATGAAGTTCTACGCACTGGTCCTCTGGAAGACCCGCGGCGTGGTCCCCCGCCGCCTGCAACTGATGTATCTCGGCGGCGAAAGCCAGATCGTCACCTACGACCCCGACGAAGGCGACCTGCGCGCCACCGAACGCAAAGTCGCCGCCCTCTGGAGCGCCATCCGCGCCGCCGCCGAACGCGGCGAATGGCGCGCGAACCCCTCGCGCCTGTGCGACTGGTGCGACCACAAGGCGCTGTGCCCGGAGTTCGGCGGAACGCCGCCGACACTGCCGCCGGTCGAGGTGGTCGAGGCTTCGGAGGCGGTGCCGGGGCAGCGCGGGCGGGCTGTGGCGGTGGAGGGTAAGGGCGAGTAGGGGCTGGTGGTTAGAGGCTGGTTAGAGGCTGGTAGACGAACCAGGTCCCTGATTCGCGGCGCCGATTCCGCGCACGGCACCGCCGCCGCTTGCCGAGAAAGACGGCTTGCCCGGCACGCCGAACAGCGCTTTCGCATCCGCGCCTCAACATGGCGCTCACCGCTACCGACTTCGTACACGACACCGCCCTCGCATGCCGAGGAAGACGGCTCGCCTGACGCGCCGCACACGCACTTTCGCATCCGCGCCTCAACATGGCGCTCACCGCTACCGATTCCGCGCACGGCACCGCCCCCGCGTGCCGAGCAGTACGGCTTGCCCGGCGCGCCGCACAGCGCTTCCGCATCCGCGCCTCGACGTGGCGCTCACCGCTACCGACTTCGGCTGAGTGCCCGGATTCGCTCGGCAGGCATCATGCCCAGCTCGATGCCCGCCGGTGAGCATCACCCGCCGAGGGTTCTGTGCGTCCTGGCACCCTGGGTTCTGCCGGTGCGGACTGTCGCTGCTGGTCGGGCCAGTTATCTGTTGTCCGACGTCCGCTCGTCGAACAACCCGTGCAGGAAGGCCAGGTTCACCCGCCGCAGCGAATCCACGATCGTCACCCGCTCCCGGGCGGGTACCTCCGCGGCGTGCGGGACGGCGATCACGCGGCAGCCCGCGGCGTGGCCGGCGGCGGCGCCGGTCGGGGAGTCCTCCAGGACCACGCAGTGCGCCGGGTCGACGTCCAGGTGCCGGGCCGCGAGGAGGTAGGGGTCCGGGTTCGGCTTGCCGAGTTCCACGTCGTCGCCGGAGACGGTGACCCGGAAGTGGTCGGGGCCGATCAGCGGCAGGCAGGCGTCGACGATGCGGCGGGAGGAGGCCGAGACCAGGGCCAGCGGCAGGCCGGCGGCCTCGAGCTCCACCAGGAGGTCCTTGGCGCCGGGCATCATCGGGACGCCGTCGCGCAGGCGCTCGACCATGGCGGTCTCGATGCCGGCGGCGAACTCGGCGGCGCCGACCGGGTGGCCGGTGAGCTCCAGGAGGTAGGCCGTCGATACCTCTATCGGCTTGCCCAGGACGTGCGGGTAGTGCTCCGGGCCCAGGGTGATCCCGTAGGCGGCGAGCAGGTCCTGCTCGGCTTGGAACCAGGTGGGCTCGGAGTCGATGAGCAGACCGTCCATGTCGAACAGGACGGCCGCCGGCGGTATGGGGTGGAGCATGCCGATCAAGATACCAATCCGCGGCGCGGCGCTTCGCCCGATCGAACGGCGGCTTGGCGCCGAACCCGAGAAACGGCGCCGCGCCGCGACTACTGTTGGGACTTGTGACCACAGACAGTGCCGTCTCCGTCAGCCACCACGGCCCGGTCACCCCCTACCGTCCCGCGTCCCGCGCCTCCTCCACTCCGGCCGCACGGCCGTGCCCGCCCTGGGCCGGCACCCACCCACCGGACCCGATCAGAACCGAGGGCTTTGGAAAGTGACCACCACCGACGCCGCCTCCGCTCATCCGTCCTTCTCGGCCCGCACCCACGGCGAGGACCGGGAATGGCTCAGTACCGCCGTCGACCTCGCCTGGCGCTGCCCACCGGCGCCGCGCGCGTTCAACGTCGGTGCGCTGATCATCGACGCCGACGACCGCGAGCTGGCCCGCGGCTGGTCCCGCGACACCGACGAGCACGTCCACGCCGAGGAGTCGGCCCTGGCCCGGGTGGCGCCGGGCCATCCGCGGCTGCCCGGCGCGACCATCTACTCCTCGCTGGAGCCCTGCTCGGTCCGCAAGTCGCGGCCGGTCAGCTGCACCCAGCTGATCATCGACTCCGGCATCCGCCGCGTGGTGTTCGCCTGGCGCGAGCCCTCGCTGCTGGTCGAGGACTGCCAGGGCGCGGAGCTGTTGCGCGCCGCCGGGATCGAGGTCGTGGAGTTCCCGGAGTTCGCGCCGATGGTCCAGGCCGCGAACGCGCAGCTGCTCGGCGGGAGCTGAGGCTCCGTTCCGATCCGCCGGGGCGGCTCCGCTTCCGCGCCGCCGCCCTCCACGCGCACCGACAGTCCCACGCACGCCGACTGCCCCGGTCCGGCCGACCGCCCTACGCGCGCACCGACCGCCGTACCGCGGTCCGCACCGCGCGCCGCGCCGCCACCCGCGCGGCCGGCCCCAAGTCGTCCAGGTACTCCAGCAGGGCACCGAGCTGATCCAGGGCCCGGAACGCCGCCTGGTCCCCCTCCGGATCGACCGCGGCCAGCAGCTCCATCCCGATGAACGACGCGGCCACGGCGCGCGCCAGCCCCGGCACGTCGGCCACCTCCCCCAGCGGCGAGTCCGCCAGCACCCGGGTCAGTACCTGCTCGATCTCCACGTTCCACAGCGCCAGCGCGTCGCGGGTCGCGGCGGCGTACGCCGGGTTGGTCTGGGCCCCGGCCAGCATCTGTCCCAGTACCGTGACGTTGCCGTTCGCGCTCTCCCGCAGGTGCAGCTCCCGGCCGACCCGTTGCAGCTCCCGCAGGCTCTGGACTCGCCCGAACCGCTCCCGATACGCGGCCACCTGCTGCTCGGTCGACCAGACGGACGCCGCGGCCAACAGCTCGTCGACGCTGCCGAAGTGGTAGAACACCAGCGCCTGGTTCACTCCGGCGGCCGCCGCGATGGTGCGGGCCGACACCCCGGCGATGCCCTGGGTCCGCAGCGCCTCGATCGTGCCGTGCAGCAGGCGGTCCCGGGTGTCGGTGCTCATGCCGCGACGCTACCGGATCGCACGAGGGCTCGTTGAGCGGCCGCTCAACGCACTCGACGGCATCGGCGCGAACCGTGAGGATGGGGTCATGACGCCCGAAGAAACGGCCGTCCTCGAACGGCTCCGCGCCATCTGCCTGGCGCTCCCCGAAGTCGAGGAGCGCGAGAGCCACGGCGAACCGACCTGGTTCATCCGCGGCAAGCGCACGCTGGTGATGTTCTGCGACCACCACCACGGCCTGCGCCTGGGCTTCTGGTGCCCGGCCGCCGAAGGCGTACAGGAGCTGCGGATCGAGCAGGACCCGGACACGTTCTACCGGCCGCCGTATGTGGGCGTCCGGGGCTGGCTCGGCGTCAATCTCGACGACGACCCGGACTGGGACGACGTCGAGGACATGGTCCGGGACGCCTACCGCGAGGTCGCGCCGAAGACGCTGGTGGCCCGCCTTGGCTGAGCTGCGGGTGGCACAGGACATCGCGGTCCCGGCCGAGCGGGCCTGGGAGGCGATCGCGGACTGGGAGTCGCAGGGCACATGGATGGTCGCGACGAAGGTGCGCGGGACGGCGAGCGCGGTCGGCGGCCGGCTGGAGGGCTGGACCGGGATCGGGCCCCTCGGGTTCCTGGACACGATGACGATCACCGAGTGGGAGCCGCCATGCCGCTGCGTGGTGGAGCACACCGGGCACGTGGTGCGCGGGACCGGCGGGTTCGAGGTGGCGCGGCTGGGGACCGGCGGGTGCCGGGTGACCTGGTGGGAGCGGGTGGAGCTGCCGCTGGGGGTACTGGGGAAGATCGGGTGGCTGGCCATCGGGCCGACGACCAGGCTCTTCTTCAAGGTCTCGCTCGGCCGGCTCAAGCGCGTTCTGGAGACCGGCTGATCGCCCGCCGACCGCCGCGCACCGCACGGCGGACCAGCCGGGCCGGGCGGTGCTCACACGCTCGCGTACTCACGTCCAGGGGCTCATCAGCCCGCCCTGGTAGGCGATGACGACGGCCTGCGCGCGGTCCCGGGCTCCGATCTTGGCCAGGATCCGCTTCACGTGGGTCTTCGCGGTGGACTCCGCGATCACGAGCAGGTCGGCGATCTCGGCGTTGGCGTGGCCCTCGGCGACCAGCCGGAGGACCTGCGTCTCCCGCTCGGTCAGGCGGTCCAGTCCGCGCCGCCGCCACTGGGCCGACGCCCGGGCCGGCGCCGTCTGCCGGGCCGACCCGGCCGCGCTCAGCTCGACGAACCGTCGGACGAGGTCCCGGGTCACCGCGGGGTCCAGCAGCGCGTCGCCGGCCGCGACCGTGTGGACGGCGTCGATCAGCCGCTCGGGCGGGGAGCGCTTGAGCAGGAAGCCGCTGGCGCCGGCCTGGAGCGCGCCCCACACGTACTCGTCGTGGTGGAACGTGGTGAGCACGAGGATCCGCGTGGGCAGCCCGGCCCCGACGATGCGGGCGGTGGCCTCGATGCCGTCGACGCCGGGCATCCGCACGTCCATCAGGACGACGTCCGGCTCCAGGGACCGGCACAGCTCGACGGCCCGCAGCCCGTCCGCCGCCTCGCCGACCACCTCGACGTCGTCCGCGGTGCCCAGGACGACGGTGACGCCGGCCCGCAGCAGGGCGTCGTCATCGGCCACCAGGACCCGGACGGTCATGGCACCGGGAGCACGGCCCGCAGCCGGAACCCGCCCCGGTCACCGCCGTGCTCGATGCTGCCGTGCTCGACGCCGCCCCCGAACGCCGCGACCCGCTCGGCGATGCCCAGCAGCCCGCGCCCGGGAAGGTAGCCGGCCGGACTGCCGCGGCCGTCGTCGCAGACCTCGATGTCCAGGGCCCGCCCGTCGTGGCGGACGGTGACGCTCGCCGACTTGGCGCCGCCGTGCTTCAGCGCGTTGGTCAGCGCCTCCTGGACGATCCGGTAGGCCGACATGTCCACGCTCGGGATCACGTCGGACACGGATGGATCCATCCGGACCGTCACCCGGACTCCGGCCTGCGCCATGCGCTCGACCAGCCGGGGCAGCTCGGCGATACCGGGCTCGGTGACGAGCAGGTTGCCGAGCCCGGCCGGCTCGTGCCGCCGCAACAGGCCGAGCACCCGGTCCAGTTCGGTGAGCGCGTCCCGGCCGATGTGCTCCATCCCGGTCAGGAGCTCCCGGGTCTTCGCCGGGTCCCGGTCCAGGACCCGGCGGCCCGCGCCGGCCTGCACCACCATCACGTTGACCGTGTGCCCGATCAGGTCGTGCAATTCGCGCGCCAGCCGCAGCCGCTCGTCGGCCACCGCCGCCCGCCGTACCGCCTGGCGGGCCGCCTGCTGTTCCTCGTGCCGCCGGGCCGCGCCGTATCCGACGGCCCACGCGAGCCACCAGGTGAACAGGACACCGGCGGGCATGGTGAACGTGGCGGACGGGAACTTCGCGAAGTAGGCGACGACGCCGGGGATCAGGATCAGCGGACCCCAGCGGGCCCGGCTCCGTGTCGCGTACAGGCCGAGGGAGTACAGGCAGACCAAATTCGCGTAGGGCGAGATCGGGCTGGGGGCGATCCACAGTGCCTCCGCGATCAGCGCCGTCGAGCCGACGATGTAGCCCGTGTACGGCACTCGGCGGCGGAATGCCACACCGCCGGCCATGACCACGCTCAAAGCGATCGCGGCCGACAACCGCTCCCCCGACATCATCCGGGCCCGTTCGACGACCATCGCGGCCAGGAACGCGGCGGCGAGCGCCGCGTCGGCGACGTCCTCGGGGACCCTGCGCAGCGCACGCGTCGCGGCACCCGTCACGTCCACCGTCTGCATCAGCACTCTCCAGACCCTAGACACCCGCGCTGCCAGAGCCGTCCCCCCACGGGGGTATGGACGGTGACCCCGGTGGGGGGACGGTCGGTGTCCCCGATCTCACTAGCGTCCCTGTCAGCGATACGCCGACGACCAGAAAGCGAGATCGACCATGCGCTGGAAGACACTGAATCACACCGTCCCCGCGATCCTCCTCACGGCGGCTGTCGGGCTGGCGGTGGCCGCACCTGCCAGCGCCGACGCCGGCAACAGCAACAGCAACAGCAACAGCACCGGCACCGGCACCGGCACGGCCCAAGGAAACTCGCGGCCCGCCAGCCGGCTGCAACAGGAAACGGACGCGATCCGCGCCGCCGGGGCACCCGGTGTGCTGGTCACGGTGACCACGCCGAACGGGCGGCAGACCGTGCGGGCCGGCGTGGCCGACACCGCCACCGGAGCGCCGGTGCCGCTGGATGCCCGGTTCCGGATCGGCAGCGCCACCAAGAGTTTCGTCGCCACAGTCGTGCTCCAACTCGTCGGCGAGGGGCGGCTGTCGTTGTCGGACCCGGTCGACCGCTGGCTGCCGGGGGTGGTGGCGGGCAACGGCAACGACGGCAGCCGGATCACCGTCGGGGAACTGCTCCAGCACACCTCAGGCATCTACGACTTCGCCCACGACCTGCCCGAGATAGCCACCGCCGCCGGCTACCAGGCCGGCCGTTTCGACGTCTACACGCCGGCCCAGTTGGTGGCGATGGCGACGAAACACCAGCCGACCTTCCCGCCGGGCACCGGCATCTCGTACTCGAACACCAACTACGTGCTGCTCGGCATGATCATCAACCGGGTCACCGGCCAGAGCTGGGCCCACGAGGTCCAGGCCCGGATCATCCGGCCGCTGGGACTGAGCCACACCGTGATTCCGGGCATGGTTCCCTACATCCGCGGCCCGCACGCCGAGGGCTACTCGACCTTCGGCGGCACCGACCCGGTGGACGTCACCGTGCTCAACCCGAGCATGATCGACGCGGCCGGATCGATCATCAGCACCACCGGCGACCTGGGCCGCTTCTACGCGGCCCTGACTAGCGGTCGCCTGTTGGCCCCGGCCCAACTCGCGGCCATGGAGACCACCGTCCCGGCGCCCCAGCTGAGCGTCTTCTGGCCGGGCGCACGCTACGGCCTGGGCCTGGCCTGGTTCCCGCTCTCCTGCGGCGGCGGCTTCTTCGGCCACCCCGGCGGCGTCCCCGGCTACCAGACCTGGGACGCCGTCGCGCCCGACACCGGCCGCAGCGTCGTCGTCTCCAGCACCGGCGACGGCACCGAGGACATCCAGCTGGCCACCAACGCCCTGGTGGACCGGGAGCTGTGCAGCGCGAAGTAGTTCCGGACCGGGAAACCAGCCCGGGGCCAGTCCTGCCGATCGACGATCAGCAGCCCTGATCCGGCTCGGATGATCGGCAGGACGAGCCCTAATCCAGAATCCCCTGCAGTTCCTCCACCGTCCGAGCAGCCGCGTCCCGCAGCCCGGCCGCCGAAGGCCCGCTCCGCAGGATCTCGCGGCTGCTCGCCGGCACCACGTTCCGGGCACCGGACCCGAAGATCCGCTTCACGTCCGCGGCCGTCGCCCCCTGCGCGCCGATCCCGGGGACCAGGTAGGCGCCGTTCAGGCGCGACAGGTCGAAGCTCGGCGTCTCGACCGTGCCGCCGACCACCACGCCGATCGGCCCCATCGGCGAGGCGTCGCCGTTGCGCGCGGCGGCGGCCGCGATGATCTCCTCGGCGACCGTGCGGCCCGAGGCGCCGACCGCGCCCTGCACCTGCGCGCCCTCAGGGTTCGAGGTCAGCCCGAGCACGAACACGCCCGCGTTGTTCTTCTCGGCCAGCGTGTACAGCGGCTCCAGGGAACCGAAGCCCAGGTAGGGGCTGGCGGTCAGGGCGTCCGAGAACAGCGGCGAGGTCGGGTCCAGATAGGCGTCCGCGTAGGCCGCCACCGTCGAGCCGATGTCCCCGCGCTTGGCATCCATGATCACCACGGCGCCGGCCGAGCGCGCGTCGGCGACGGTCCGCTCCAGCACCGCGATCCCCCGGCTGCCGAAGCGCTCGAAGAACGCCGACTGCGGCTTGAGCGCCGCGACCCGGTCGGCGAGGGCTTCGACCACCGTGAAGGAGAACCTCTCCAGCCCCGCGACGTCGTCGGTCAGGTCCCACTGCGCCAAGAGCGAGCTGTGCGGGTCGATGCCCGCGCACAGCGGCCCCCGAGTGTCCAGAGCCGTCCGCAGACGGGCGCCGAACGTTGATCCCATGACGACTCTCCTTGTTGGATACGTACTTGGATACGTGTTACGAGACCCGGGCCGCCTCGACGGCGTCGCGCAGGTTCGTATAGCCGCCGGCCCGCACCTTCTCGGCGATCCCGCGGTTGATCCGCGAGGCCCAGCCCGGCCCCTCGTAGATGAAGCCGGTGTAGCCCTGCACCAGGTCGGCACCGGCGACCAGGCGCTGCCAGGCGTCCCCGACGGTCTCGACGCCGCCGACCGAGATCAGCACCAGCCGGCCCGCGGTCCGCGCCCGCAGCCGCTTCAGGACCTCCAGCGAGCGCTCCTTCAGCGGCGCGCCCGACAGACCCCCGCCACCGGCCGTCTCGACCTTCTCAGCGGCCGACTTCAGTCCTTCGCGGCCGATCGTCGTGTTGGTCGCGATGACGCCGTCCAGGCGCAGCTCCAGCGCCAGGTCCGCGACCGCGTCGATGTCGGCGTCGGCCAGGTCCGGGGCGATCTTCACCAGCAGCGGGACCCGCCGGCCCGGGACCACCTCGTCGGCCGCCGCGCGCACCGCCTTGAGCAGCGGCCGCAGCACCTCGACGGCCTGCAGACCGCGCAGGCCCGGGGTGTTCGGCGAGGAGACGTTGACGACCAGGTAGTCGGCGTACGGCGCCAGCAGCTTGGTGGACACCACGTAGTCGGTGGCCGCCTCGGCCTCCGGCACGATCTTCGTCTTGCCGATGTTGACCCCGACCACCGGCGGCACCTTGTCCCAGCGCTCGGGCTTGGCCACCCGCCGCTTGAGCCGGCGCGCGACCTCCTCGGCGCCGCCGTTGTTGAAGCCCATCCGGTTCACCACCGCGCGGTCGGCGATCAGCCGGGCCAGCCGGGGCTGCTCGTTGCCGGGCTGGCCCTGGCCGGTGACGGTGCCGATCTCCACCGAGCCGAAGCCGAGCGCGGCCAGCGCGTCGATGCCCTCGGCGTTCTTGTCGAAGCCGGCGGCCAGGCCGAAGGGGGCCGGGAACCCGACGCCGAACACGGTCTGCTTCAGGACCGGGTCGTGCGCCGGGAACAGCCGCTCCAGCAGTGCCAGGCCGCTGCCGGCGGGCAGCGCGCCGACCGCCCGGATCGCGCCGAACCCGAGGCGGTGCGCCTGCTCGGCATCCATCCGACGGAACACCAGGTTGAACAGTTTCGGATAGATCCTCACCTCAGGCACCTCTCTCAGTTCGACGCGACCACGGACCCCCGCTGAAGACCTCAGCCGGCGGCGCGCGCCGGGTCCGAGGCCGCCGCGCGGGAGGCGTTGATCTTGTCCGCGTACTCCTGCAGCGACCCGATCCCGATCTCGCCGCGCTGCAACGCCTCGATCCCGTGCACGGCCGCCGCGAAGCCCTGGACCGTGGTGATGCACGGCTTGCCGGCCTGCACCGCCGCGGTCCGGATCTCGTAGCCGTCCAGCCGCGAGCCCACCCCGAACGGGGTGTTCACGATCAGGTCGATCCCGCCGTCCACGATCATCTGCACGATCGTCGGCTCGCCGTCCGGGCCGGTCCCCTGCGACAGCTTGCGCACCGTGGTCGCCGGGATCCCGTTGCGGCGCAGCACGTCGGCGGTGCCGTCGGTGGCCAGGATCTCGAAGCCCAGGTCGTGCAGCGCCTTGACCGGGAACACCATCGAGCGCTTGTCGCGGTTGGCCACCGAGACGAACGCCTTGCCCTTCAGCGGCAGCGAGCCGTAGGCCCCGGCCTGGGACTTGGCGAAGGCCTTGCCGAAGTCCGCGTCGATGCCCATCACCTCGCCGGTGGAGCGCATCTCCGGGCCGAGGATGACGTCCACGCCCTGGCCGTCCGGGGTCCGGAACCGGGACCACGGCATGACCGCTTCCTTGACCGAGATCGGCGAGTCCGAGGGCAGCGTGCCGCCGTCGCCCTCGCGCGGCAGCAGGCCCTCGGCCCGCAGCTCGGCCACGGTGGCGCCCATCCCGATCCGGGCCGCGGCCTTGGCCAGCGGCACCGCGGTGGCCTTGGCCACGAACGGCACCGTGCGGGAGGCACGCGGGTTGGCCTCCAGCACGTAGAGGATGTCGCCGGCCAGCGCGTACTGGATGTTGATCAGGCCCCGCACCCCCACCCCGCGGGCGATCGCCTCGGTGGAGACCCGCAGCCGCTTGATGTCGTGCCCGCCCAGGGTGATCGGCGGCAGCGCGCAGGCCGAGTCGCCGGAGTGGATCCCGGCCTCCTCGATGTGCTCCATCACGCCGCCGAGGTAGAGCTCCTCGCCGTCGAACAGCGCGTCCACGTCGATCTCGATCGCGTCGTCCAGGAACCGGTCGACCAGCACCGGGTGCTCCGGCGAGATCTGGGTGGCGCGCTCGATGTAGTCGTGGAGCATGTCCTCGTCATAGACGATCTCCATACCCCGCCCGCCGAGCACATAGGACGGCCGGACCAGCACCGGGTAGCCGATCTCGTCGGCGATCGCCTTGGCCTCGGCGAAGGAGAACGCGGTGCCGTGCTTGGGGGCCGGCAGCCCGGCCTCGGCCAGCACCCGCCCGAAGGCGCCGCGGTCCTCGGCCAGGTGGATGGCCTCCGGCGAGGTGCCGACCACCGGCACCCCGGCGTCCTTCAGCGACTGCGCCAGGCCCAGCGGGGTCTGGCCGCCGAGCTGCACGATGACCCCGGCCACGGGCCCGGCGGCCCGCTCGGCGTCCACGATCTCCAGCACGTCCTCCAGCGTCAGCGGCTCGAAGTAGAGCCGGTCGGAGGTGTCGTAGTCGGTGGAGACGGTCTCCGGGTTGCAGTTGACCATCACGGTCTCGTAGCCGGCGTCCCGCAGCGCGAAGGAGGCGTGCACGCAGGAGTAGTCGAACTCGATGCCCTGCCCGATCCGGTTGGGCCCGGAGCCCAGGATGATCACCGCCGGCTTGCCGCGCGGCTCGACCTCGGTCTCCTCGTCGTAGGACGAGTAGTGGTACGGGGTCTTCGCGGCGAACTCCGCGGCGCAGGTGTCGACGGTCTTGTAGACCGGCCGCACGCCGAGCGAGTGCCGCAGCTCGCGGACCACCGACTCGGTCAGGTTCCGGATGTCGGCGACCTGCTTGTCGGAGAAGCCGGTCCGCTTGACCCGGTGCAGCAGCGCGGGCGAGAGCCGCTCGGCGTCGCGCAGCTCGCAGGCGGTCTCGTGGATCAGCAGCACCTGGTCCAGGAACCAGGGGTCGATCTTGGTGGACTCGTGCAGCTCGGAGATGGAGGCGCCGGCCCGGTAGGCCTCGACGAGCAGGTTGACCCGGCCGTCGGTGGGCCGCGCGGCCTCGGCCAGGACGGTCGCCTTGTCCCGGACCGGACCGACCCAGGTGAACTCCGAGCCCTTCTTCTCCAGCGAGCGCAGCGCCTTCTGCAGCGCCTCGGGGAAGGAGCGGCCGATGGCCATGGCCTCGCCGACCGACTTCATGGTGGTGGTCAGGGTGCTGTCGGCGGCCGGGAACTTCTCGAAGGCGAAGCGCGGCACCTTCACCACGACGTAGTCCAACGCCGGCTCGAAGGAGGCCGGGGTCTCCTGGGTGATGTCGTTCGGGATCTCGTCCAGGGTGTAGCCGACGGCCAGCCGGGCGGCGATCTTGGCGATCGGGAACCCGGTGGCCTTGGAGGCCAGGGCCGAGGAGCGGGACACCCGCGGGTTCATCTCGATGACGATGATCCGGCCGTCCTCGGGGTTCACCGCGAACTGGATGTTGCAGCCGCCGGTGTCGACCCCGACCGCGCGGATCACCGCGATGCCGACGTCGCGCAGCTCCTGGTACTCCCGGTCGGTCAGGGTCATGGCCGGGGCCACGGTGATCGAGTCGCCGGTGTGCACGCCCATCGGGTCGAAGTTCTCGATGGAGCAGACCACGACGACGTTGTCGTGCTTGTCGCGCATCAGCTCCAGCTCGTACTCCTTCCAGCCCATGATGGACTCTTCCAGGAGCACCTCGGTGGTCGGTGAGAGCGCCAGGCCGGTGCCGGCGATGCGGCGCAGCTCGGCCTCGTCGTGGGCGAAGCCGGAGCCGGCGCCGCCCATGGTGAAGGAGGGCCGGACCACGACCGGGTAGCCGCCGAGCTCGTCCACGCCGGCCAGGCAGTCCTCCATCGAGTGGCAGATGACCGAGCGCGCGCTGTGCGCGTTCAGCCCGGTCTCGCCGATGGCCTCGACGATCCGCTTGAACTTCTCGCGGTCCTCGCCGGACTGGATCGCGGCGATGTCGGCGCCGATCAGCTCGACGTTGTACCTGTCCAGGACACCGTTCTCGGCCAGCGCGACCGCGGTGTTCAGCGCGGTCTGCCCGCCCAGGGTGGGCAGCAGCGCGTCCGGACGCTCCTTGGCGATGATCTTCTCGACGAACTCCGGGGTGATCGGCTCGACGTAGGTGGCGTCGGCGACCTCCGGGTCGGTCATGATCGTCGCCGGGTTCGAGTTGACCAGGATCACCCGCAGGCCCTCGGCGCGCAGCACGCGGCAGGCCTGGGTGCCGGAGTAGTCGAACTCGGCGGCCTGGCCGATGACGATCGGGCCGGAGCCGATGACGAGGACGGACTTCAGATCTTCACGCTTCGGCATCTCAGCCCTCGCCCTTCTCGTCGTTCTTGGCGGTGGCCATGAGATCCGCGAATCGGTCGAACAGGTACGCGGCGTCGTGCGGACCGGCCGCCGCCTCCGGGTGGTACTGCACGCTGAAGGCCGGGACGTCCAGCGCCTTCAGACCCTCCACGACGTCATCGTTCAGGCAGACGTGGCTGACCTCGACCCGGCCGTACTCGGTGTCGCTGACCTTGTCCAGCGGCGCGTCCACGGCGAACCCGTGGTTGTGCGCGGTGACCTCCACCTTGCCGGTGGCGCGGTCCTGCACCGGCTGGTTGATGCCGCGGTGGCCGTACTTCAGCTTGTAGGTGCCGAAGCCCAGGGCCCGGCCGAGGATCTGGTTGCCGAAGCAGATCCCGAAGACCGGGATCCGCCGGTCCAGGACGGCGCGCACGATCGGGACCATCGACTCCTCGGTGGTCTCCGGGTCGCCGGGGCCGTTGCTCAGGAAGAAGCCGTCCGGCTCCAGGGCCAGGACGTCCTCCAGGGTCGCCGAGGCGGACAGCACGTGCACCCGGGCACCGCGCTCGGCCATCCGGTGCGGTGTCATGGACTTGATACCGAGGTCGTAGGCGGCCACGGTGAACTTGTGCTCGCCGATCGGCTCGACCACGTAGCCCTGCTCGGTGGTGACGTCGCCGACCAGGTCCGCACCGGCCATCGCCGGGCTCGCCGCGACCTTCTCGACCAGCGTCTTCGGGTCCTGCTCGGCCAGCTCGCCGGAGAACACGCCGCAGCGCATGGCGCCGCGCTCGCGCAGGTGCCGGGTGACGGCCCGGGTGTCGACGCCGGAGATCCCGACGATGCCCTGCGCCGTCAGTTCCTCGTCCAGCGTGCGCTGCGAGCGCCAGTTGGAGGCGACGCGGCTGGGGTCGCGGACCACGTAGCCGGCCACCCAGATCTGCCGGGACTCCGGGTCCTCGTCGTTGACGCCGGTGTTGCCGATGTGCGGGGCCGTCATCACGACGACCTGCCGGTGGTAGGAGGGGTCGGTCAGGGTCTCCTGGTAGCCGGTCATGCCGGTGGTGAAGACGGCCTCGCCGTAGGTCTCGCCGAGCGCGCCGTAGGCGTCGCCGCGGAAGGTCCGTCCGTCCTCCAGGACCAGGATCGCCGGGGGTCGATTGCTCATGCGGACGGCCTTTCTGTTGCGCTCACTGCGAAGTGGGCCTCCAGTGCCCGCATCAGTTCATCAGTCCCGTGGCGGGGGTCGACGCCGGTGTCCAGCGTGCGGTCGCCGTGCTGCCAGGTGATGACGACCAGGCCCTCGTCGCGGAGGTACTTGCCGGCCATGCCGGAGGCCAGCCGGATGCCGCGGATCGCGGCGGCCGGGATGAAGACGGCGGTGGGTTCGCGGTCGATCAGCACGCCGGCGGCGGCCACGTGGACCCGCGCGTTGCTGCGCTCGCCGAGACCGTGGACGGCGATGCGGTCGAGCCAGTCGCCCTCGGAGGTGGTCGAGACGTAGACGGTCTCGAAGCCCTCGCCGGAGAAGACTCCCTCGGGGATCTCGTTCAGCGGCTGCAGATCGGCCTGGCGGGCCTGCCGCTTCTTCCAGCCGCGCCACATCAGCAGGTAGATGCCGCCCATCGCGACCAGCGTCACGATGGTCCACAGGATCCGCTGGCCGATGTGCGTCACCGGCGCGGAGTGCTCGCCCGCGGCGAGGCTGTGTTGAATGCTGTGTTGAATGAGAATCGGCGGGTTGTTCATGCGAGCTTCCCGTCCAGAACCGTGGCGGTGCCGCGCAGGAACGTCGCCACCACCGCGCCGGGCAGCTCCATCCCCTGATACGGGGTGTTCTGCGACAGCGAGGCCAGGGCCGTGCGGTCCACGGTGCGTTTCGCCTTCGGGTCCACCAGGACCACGTTCGCCGGCTCGCCGATCGCGAGCGGGCGGCCGTGCCGGTCGTCGACCTGGCCGATGGCGGCCGGCCGCACCGACATCCGGTCCGCGACGTCGGCCCAGCCCATCAGGCCGCTGTCGACCATGGTCTGCTGCACCACGGACAGCGCGGTCTCCAGGCCGAGCATGCCCATGGCCGCCGCGGCCCACTCGCAGTCCTTGTCCTCCTGCGGGTGCGGGGCGTGGTCGGTGGCCACGGCGTCGATGGTGCCGTCGGCCAGCCCTTCGCGCAGCGCCTGGACGTCGGCGGCGGACCGCAGCGGCGGGTTCACCTTGTAGATCGGGTCGTAGCTCTTCGCCAGGTCCTCGGTGAGGATCAGGTGGTGCGGGGTGACCTCGGCGGTCACCGGGTGGCCCTTGGACTTGGCCCAGCGGATCAGCTCGACCGAGCCGGCCGTGGAGACGTGGCAGACGTGCAGCCGGGACTTGGTGTGCGCGGCCAGCAGGATGTCGCGGGCGATGATCGCCTCCTCGGCCACCGCCGGCCAGCCGGCCAGGCCCAGGAGCCCGGACAGCTCGCCCTCGTTCATCTGCGCGCCCTCGGTGAGGCGGGGCTCCTGCGCGTGCTGGGCGACCACGCCGTCGAAGGCCTTCACGTACTCCAGCGCGCGGCGCATCAGGTTGGCGTCGGAGACGCACTTGCCGTCGTCGGAGAAGACCCGGACCCGGGCCGCGGAGTCGGCCATCGCGCCGAGTTCGGCCAGCCGCTCGCCCTTCAGGCCCACGGTGACCGCGCCGACCGGGAAGACGTCGCAGTGCCCGGCCTCCCGGCCCAGGCGCCAGACCTGCTCGACCACGCCGGCGGTGTCGGCGACCGGGTCGGTGTTGGCCATCGCGTGCACCGCGGTGAAGCCGCCGAGCGCCGCGGCCCGGGTGCCGGTGTCGACGGTCTCGGCGTCCTCGCGGCCCGGCTCGCGCAGGTGGGTGTGCAGGTCGACCAGGCCGGGCAGGGCGATCAAACCGCCGGCGTCGATCACCACGGTGCCGGGCACCGGGCCCAGGGACCCGGCGTCGGCGATGATGCCGTCGCGCAGGAGCAGATCCTGCGGGTCACCGCCCAGGACGCTCGCGTTCTTGATCAGGTAGGTGGTGCTCACGCGGCGGCGCCCTTCGGTTCGGTGTTCTGGTGCTGGTTCTGAGCCTGGCCCTCGTCGCTGCCGATCGCCGACTCGCTCCCGCTCAACAGCAGATACAGCACGGCCATCCGGACGCTGACGCCGTTGGCGACCTGTTCGACGATCACCGACCGGTCGGAGTCGGCGACCGCTGCGGAGATCTCCATCCCGCGGACCATCGGGCCCGGGTGCATGACGATCGCCTTGTCCGGCAGCTTGGCCATGCGCTGCGCGTCCAGGCCGTAGCGGCGGCTGTACTCGCGCTGGGTGGGGAAGAAGCCGCCGTTCATCCGCTCGCGCTGCACCCGCAGCATCATGATCGCATCGCTGCCCGGGATCGCCGCGTCCAGGTCGTAGGAGACGTCGCAGGGCCAGCTCTCGACCCCGACCGGGAGCAGGGTGGGCGGTGCGGCCAGGGTCACCCGGGCGCCGAGGGTGGCCAGCAGGTGCACGTTGGACCGGGCCACCCGGGAGTGCAGGACGTCGCCGACCACCGTGACCCGGCGCTCCTCGAAGCCGCCGAGGTGGCGGCGCATGGTGAAGGCGTCCAGCAGGGCCTGGGTCGGGTGCTCGTGGGTGCCGTCGCCGGCGTTCACCACGTGGCTGGAGCTCCAGCCGGCGGTGGCCAGCCGGTAGGCGGCGCCGGAGGCGCTGTGCCGGACCACGACCGCGTCGGCGCCCATCGCCTCCAGGGTCAGCGCGGTGTCCTTCAACGACTCGCCCTTGGAGACGCTGGAGCCCTTGGCCGAGAAGTTGATCACATCGGCGCTCAAACGCTTGGCCGCGACCTCGAAGGAGGTCCGGGTGCGGGTGGAGTCCTCGAAGAAGAGGTTCACGACGGTGCGGCCGCGCAGCGTCGGCAGCTTCTTGATCGGCCGGGCGGCCAGCCGGGCGATCTCCTCGGCGGTGTCCAGGATCAGCACCGCGTCGTCGCGGGAGAGGTCGGCGGTGGACAACAGGTGGCGCTTCATATGGCCGTCTCGCTCTCGATCCCCAGGTAAACGGCATCATGCTGCACACCGTCGTGCTCGCGCAGCCGGACCAACACGGTCTCGCGCTGCGAGGTCGGCAGGTTCTTGCCGACGTAGTCGGCGCGGATCGGCAGCTCGCGGTGGCCGCGGTCGACCAGGACCGCGAGCTGCACGGCGCGCGGGCGGCCGAGGTCGTTCAGGGCGTCCAGGGCGGCGCGGATGGTGCGGCCGGAGTACAGGACGTCGTCCACCAGGACGATCAGCCGGCCGTCGACCCCCTCGTCCGGGATCTCGGTGCGCTCCAGCGCGCGGGCGGGCTTCAGACGCAGGTCGTCGCGGTACATGGTGACGTCCAGCGAGCCGACCGGGACGGTCGTGCCCTCGACGTCGGCGATGCGGGCGGCCAGGCGGTCGGCGAGGAAGGTGCCGCGCGTGGGGATCCCCAGGAGCATCACGTCCTCGGCGCCCTTGGCGCGCTCAAGGATCTCGTGCGCTATCCGGGTCAAGGCCCGAGAAATATCCGCCTCATCCAAGACGGGGCGCGCACCTTGTGGTATCGCGGGCATACGAAAAGGACCCCCTTCTCTGCCTCACGGGACAGATCGTTAAAGGACTCGGTCGGCAACGACTCTACCAGGACGATCACGCGTGATCGGCACGGGCGCTCCGCCATCCGAGTGCGGAGCACTGCTCTGCGTGACATAAGCTGATTGGACCAGACCACCGGCAGTCATCGGTTGTCTTGACAACGACGGGACTTGCGCAGAATCTCTGCTGCGCGTACCGTCACGCTAAGTCACCAACGGGTCATACGAGAAAACTGCCGATCCGCTGAACTGGGCCAAGCCGTGTGGCGAGGGGAACACGCAAGGCTGCAGTTGTGTCAATGGGGAGCTACATGTCCACCGAGTACGCGAAAGCGCTGGGCGTCCGACTGCGCGCCATCCGGTCCCAGCAGGGCCTGTCCCTGCACGGCGTCGAGCAGAAGTCGCAAGGGCGCTGGAAGGCCGTCGTCGTCGGCTCGTACGAGCGCGGCGACCGCGCTGTCACCGTGCAGCGCCTGTCCGAGCTCGCCGAGTTCTACGGCGTGCCGGTCCACGAACTGCTGCCCGGCACCGGCGCCCCGGCGTCGGCGCACGAGCCCGGCGGCAAGCTGGTGCTCGACCTGGAGCGGCTGAAGGCCCTTCCGGTCGACCAGGCCGGCCCGCTGCTGCGCTATGTCGGCAGCATCCAGAGCCAGCGCGGCGACTGGAACGGCCGGGTCATGACGATCCGCGGCGAAGACCTGCGGACCCTCGGCGTCATCTACGAGATGGCCCCGTCCGAGCTGGTGAAGATGCTCACCGACTGGGACGTCCTGAACCCGGCCGCGGCCCGCCCGTACCCGGACGAGGAAGGCGACGGCGAGTCCGGCGGCTTCCCGGGCGGCTTCGCCGAGGACGACGACGAGGCATAAGGCACTTGTGCGACGGCTCAAAGCCCGCCCGCGCTGACGCGCGCGGCGGGCTTTAGGCTGTTCGGACTAAGGCGCGGAAGCCGAGATTCAGGCGGCCCGCGGGGCCGATCCGGCCCGCTCCCCCGCGCCCGCCGGCCGTGCCGCTTCGGTCGCCGCCGCCGCTTCAGTCGCCGCTTGCGCGGCCGAGCGCAGCGAGCCCAGCGGGAACAGCCGCGCCGGCGGCTTGTCCTCGAAGAAGTCCAGCAGGAGCAGGTTCACCAGCTCGGGCTTCTCGATCGGCGAGACGTGCGAGGTGCCCGGGACCACCGCCAGGCGGCCGTCCGGCGCCGTTCCGGCCACGGCCGCGGCGTGCGCGATCTCGACACAGTCGTCGTCCCCCTGCAGAAGCAGCAGCGGCATGGGCAGCGCCGCGATCTGGTCCGCCGTGACCGGGGTCGCCTCGCGCCACATGCGGTTCAGCTTCTCCTCGACCACCGGGAAGTGCTCGGGCCCGTCCGGCGACAGGGCCTCGTAGATCGGCCGCCACGTCTCGGCCAGCCAGGACCGGCCCGGTTCCACCGACAGCGCTCTGGCCTCGGCGGTCTGACCGCCTAGGTCCAGGACGCCGCCGCTGAGCAGCACCACCCGGCTGACCAGGTCCGGCCGGCGCACCGCGAGCCGCAGGGCCACGCTCGCGCCGTTGCTCCAGCCGACCAGCCGCACCGGTCCCAGCTCCAGGGCCTCGATGAAGCCGGCGATGTCGTCGGCGAAGTTCTCGTAGGTGAAGGGACCCTCGGCGTCCGCGGTCCGGCCGTGGCCCCGGCAGTCCAGCATGTACACCCGGTACCACTCGGGCAGCAGTTCCCGTTGCGCGTACCAGCTCTCGACGGTCCCGCCGGTGCCGTGGACCAGCACCACCGGCTCACCCTCGCCGATCACTTCGTAGTACATGCTCAAGCCGTCGACGTCGACGTAGGCGCCCATGGCAGCTCCCCTCGCTCCGTTCGCCGGGACGGGTCTCCGTCCCACGGCCCAGGATTGCCCCGGGGGCTGGCAGACGGCTGACGAGTCGCTGACAGCGGGCAATCAGCGGGGCATCAGCGCGCTGCTCACGGGGTGGGTGCGGCCGTCGCCTTGCGGGCCCGGTGCGCCCGCACCCGGCCGCGGCTGGCGCAGGTCGGGGACGGGCACCAGCGGCGCCGGCCCTCCGGATCGGCGAAGACCCCGCGGCAGTCGGACTCGGGGCAGGACTTCAACGCGTGCCGCTCGGGGCCGGTGAGCTGTTCGGCGGCCTGCCGGGCGATCCGGCCGAGCGCGGCGGCGGCGCCCGCCGGGGCCGGCCGGGCCAGGCCGGGCGACTCGGCGGCCCCGGCCAGCCGCAGCGGCTCGTCGTGCGCCGCCAGGAACGCGATCAGCTCCGCGGCGGCGTCCGGGGCATCCGGGGACGGCTCCTCACCGGTGGCGGCGGACAGGGCCAGGGGACGGAGCGTTTCGCGTAGGTGCCGGGCCAGCTCCAGATCCGCGGCGGTGACCGGGCCCGCCGGCGTCAGCTCCACGGCCGCCAGCCAGTCCGCGAAGCGCTCCGGGGTCGGGATGCGCTCCTCCGGATGGCGGCCGAACGCGCTGCCGCGGGTGGCGAGCAGGTTCAGCCACGTCGCCCCGGTGTCGAGGCGGAAGGGGATCGGTTCCATGGAAAAGAGTGTAACGGTTTCCCCGTTACATCTGCTACGGTTCTCAAGTAACGCTTGAGGCGTTACATCTACCAGGGGAGGACCCATGGAATCCGAGAAGGCGACCTTCGACCGCGAGGCCGGCTACGCGCTGCTGGACGTGCTGCAGGACGAGGCGACCCGGAGCGCGGGCGTGCAGGCCGTGGACAAGCTGGCGCCGGGCTTCACGGACTGGATCGTGACGGCCCTGTTCGGCGGCACGTACCAGCGGCCCGCGCTGACGCTGCGGGACCGGCAGATCGCGAACCTGGCGGCGCTGACCGCGCTGGGCGGCGTAGAGCCGCAGCTGATCGGGCACATCAAGACCAGCGAGCGGATCGGGATGAGCCGCGAGGAGATCGTGGAAGTGATCGTGCACCTGGCGCCGTACGTCGGCGTGCCGAAGGCGCTGGCCGGACTGCGGAGCGTGGCGGCGGCGTTCGAGGCCGCGCAATGATCCGCACCGTTCTGGGCGACATCGCCCCGGCGGCCCTGGGCGTCACCGACTCGCACGACCACCTGTTCTTCGCCTCGGCCAAGCTGCCCGGACAGGAACTCGACGACCCGGCGGCGGCCGAAGCCGAGCTGCGCGCGTTCGCGGCGGCCGGCGGACAGGGCCTGGCGCAGTGGACGCCGATGGGGCTGGGACGGCGCGCCGGGCACCTGGCCGCCCTGTCGGAAGCGGCCGGGGTGCACCTCATCGCGGCGACGGGGCTGCACCAGGCCGGACACTATCCGCCCGAGACGCTTACCCCCCTGCTCAACGGCTTGGCCGAGCGGTTCATCGCAGAACTCACCGAAGGGCTGCGGCAGGACGGGGACCCTGACGGCGCACCGCTGTCAGCGCGTGCCGGACTCGTCAAAGTGGCCGGCGACTTCCACCAAGTGGACCGGCACGCCTCCATGACCTTCGAGGCGGCGGCCGCGGCGCACCATGCCACCGGCGTGACCATCGCAGTGCACTTGGAAGGCGGCACCCACCCGCTCGGAGTGCTGAAGGCGCTGGACGGCGTCCCCGCGTCCTCGGTCATCCTCGGCCACCTGAACCGCTTCCCCGACCTCGGACCGCACCGTGAGGCGGCTGAGGCGGGAGCCTTTCTCGGCTTCGACGGCCCCTCGCGCGCCAACCACGCGACCGACTGGCGCCTGTTCGACTGCCTGGCCGCGCTGATCGAGTCCGGCCACACCGACCAGATCCTGCTCGGCGGCGACACCACCAGCGCGGCGGGCAGGGCCGCCAGCGGCGGCGGACCGGGGATTCCCTATCTGCTCACCGACATCAGGGCCCGGGTACTGCGCGACTTCGGCCCGGACGTCGCCGACGCCTTCTTCCTGCACAACCCGGCGCGCGCCTTCGACACCGACTGGCAGGCCTGAAGACACAAAACTGAAGACACAGGCTGAAGACATAGAACTGAAGACACATCCGGAGACACAGAAAGGGCCCGGCTCGCGAAACTTCGCGAGCCGGGCCCTTTCCCCAGCATCCCGGCTACCGGGTCAAGCGTTCCTTGACCTCGGCTATCCGCGCCAGCAGCCCGTTGACGAACTGCGGCGACTCCTCGGTCGACATCAGCCGGGCCAGCGAGACCGCCTCGTCCAGGACCACCGCGTCCGGCACGTCGGCCTGCCACAGCAGCTCGTACACGCCGATCCGCAGGACGTTGCGGTCCACGGTCGGCATGCGGTCCAGAGCCCAGCCCTCGCTGTGCTCGTCGAGCAGGTCGTCGATCTTGTCCACGTGCTCCAGCACGCCCTCGACCAGGGTCGCCGCGTACGGCTGCACGGCCGGGATGGTTCCCTCCGGCCCCTGGGCGCGGACCCTCGCCTGGGTGTCGGCCAGGACCGTGCGCGGGTCGACGCCCCGCAGATCCGCCTCGAACAGGATCTCCAGGGCCCGTTGGCGGGCCTTGCTGCGCGGTGAGGCCATCAGCTGCTGACGCGACCGAGGTAGGAACCGTCGCGGGTGTCGACCTTGACCTTCTCGCCGGTGGTCAGGAACAGCGGGACCTGGATCTCGTGGTCGGTCTCCAGGGTGGCCGGCTTGGTGCCGCCGGTGGAGCGGTCGCCCTGCAAACCGGGCTCGGTGTACTTGATCACCAGCTCGACGGCGGCCGGGAGCTCGACGTACAGCGGGGTGCCGTCGTGCGTGGCGACCAGCGCGTCGGTGCCCTCGAGCATGTAGTTCGCCGCGTTGCCGACCGTCTCGGTGGAGACGTAGAGCTGGTCGTACGTGTCCTTGTCCATGAACACGAAGTCCTTGCCCTCTTGGTACAGGTACTGCATGTCGCGCCGGTCGACGTTGGCCGTCTCGACCTTGATCCCGGCGTTGAAGGTCTTGTCGACCACCTTGCCCGAGAGCACGGCCTTGAGCTTCGTGCGCACGAACGCGGGGCCCTTGCCGGGCTTGACATGCTGGAACTCCACGACGGACCAGAGTTGGCCGTCGATGTTGAGCACCATGCCGTTCTTCAGTTCGTTTGTGGACGCCACGTCGGTGAGTACTCCTGCTTCCGACTGCCGGCCCTGGCGAGTCAGGCCGTCGGCGGCCTACAGCACCAGCAGTTCCTTGGTGGTAATGGTGAGCAGCTCCGGACCGCCCTCGGCCTTCGGCCTGACCACCAGGGTGTCCTCGATACGGACACCGCCGCGGCCCGGCAGATAGACCCCGGGTTCGACGGTGACCGGAGTGCGATCATCCAGTGTACCCGGCAGACCGGCGCCCAGCCTCGGGTCCTCATGGATCTCCAGGCCGACGCCGTGTCCGAGCCCGTGCCCGAAGTACTCGCCGTAGCCGGCGGCCTCGATCACTCCGCGCGCCGCGGCGTCCACGTCCGCGCAGCGCACCCCCGGGGCCAGCGCCTGCCGTCCGGCCTTCTGCGCGGCGAACACCAGGTCGTAGACCTCGACCTGCCAGTCCGCCGGGGCGCGGCCGACCACGAAGGTGCGGGTCATGTCGGCGTGGTAGCCCTGGTAGAGCGCGCCGAAATCGATCTTCAGGAACTCGCCCTCGCCGACCCGCCGCTCGCCGGGCCGGTGGTGCGGCACCGCCGAATTCGGGCCGCAGGCCACGATGGTGTCGAAGGCCCGGCCGTCGGCGCCGTGGTCGGTCATCCGGCGCTCCAGCTCCTGGGCGATGTGCCGCTCGGTGCGCCCGATCAGGATGGACTCGGTGAGCTCGGCCAGCGCCCGGTCGGAGATCGCGCAGGCCTCGCGGATCAGCGCGATCTCGCTCTCGTCCTTGACCCGGCGCAACTCCTCGACCGCGTGCCCGAGCCCGACCAGCCGCGCGCTGGGCGCCGCCGCGGTCAGCTCGGCGGCCAGCTGCCGGTGCTCCTCGACGGTGATCTCGTGCTCCTCCACCGCGATCGCCCGCAGCCCGTCCTTGGCCGCCCGCTCGACCAGGGCCGGGGCACAGTGCCGGACGATGATCCGCTCCACGTCCGGCACCTCGGAGGCGGCCTGGGTGTCGTACCGGAAGTCGGTGCAGAACACCGCGCCGCCCCGGGTGACCAGCACCGCGCCGTTGGAGCCGGTGAACCCGGTGAGGTAGCGGACGTTCACCAGCTTGGTGACCAGCGCGGCGTCCGCGTCCACCGCCTCCAGCCGGGCCCGCAGGCGCTCGCGGCGGGCGGCGTAGGCCTCGGGGGCGATGGCGGCGGGTCCGGTTGCGCTGCGGTCTGCGGTCATGCCCCCCAGACTACGAAGCTCCGTTCACTCCGGCAGCTCAGACAGGGCCCTTAGCGCAAGAAGATAGGAGCCGATCCCGAACCCGGCGATGGTCCCGCTGGCCACCGGCGCGATGACGCTCTTGTGCCGGAACGCCTCGCGCGCGTACGGGTTCGAGATGTGCACCTCGACCAGCGGCGCCGTGCGCTGCGCGGCGGCATCGCGCATGGCGTAGGAGTAGTGGGTGAAGGCGCCGGGGTTGATCACCACCGGCAGCTTCCCGTCAGCGGCCTCGTGCAGCCAGCGCACGATCTCGCCCTCGTCGTTGGTCTCGCGCACGTCGACCTCGAAGCCGAGCTCGGCGCCGAGCTCCTGGCAGGCCTTGACCAGGGCGGCGTAGGAGGTCGAGCCGTAGACGTCGGGCTCGCGGCTGCCGAGCCGGCCGAGGTTGGGGCCGTTGAGGACCAGGACTGTGCGGGGCTCGCCGCCTGAGCGGGGCTCGGTGCGGGGGTCGTTCTCGCTCACAGGTCCACCACTCCTGCGGCACCCTGCTCCTCGGCCACCTCGCCGTAGGCCGCGATCAGCAGCGCCGGATCCGGCCCCTCCAGCACCGTCGGCTTGGCCAGCCCGTCCAGCACGATGAACCGCAGCGTGTTCGCCCGGGACTTCTTGTCCACGCGCATCGTCTCCAGCAGCTTGGGCCAGGCGTGCACGTCGTAGCCGGTGGGCAGGCCGAGCGCGGTGAGGATGGCGCGGTGCCGGTCGGCGGTCGCGTCGTCCAGGCGGCCGGCGACCCGGCCGAGTTCGGCGGCGAAGACCATGCCGACGCTGATCGCCGCGCCGTGCCGCCAGCGGTAGCGCTCGTTGCGCTCGATGGCGTGGCCGAGGGTGTGGCCGTAGTTCAGGATCTCCCGGCGCCCGGCCTCCTTCAGGTCGGAGGAGACCACGTCGGCCTTGACCGCGACGGCGCGCTCGATCAGCTCGCGGGTGTGCGGGCCGTCGAACCGCCTGGCGCCCTCGATGTCCGCCTCGACCAGCCGCAGGATCTCCGGGTCGGCGATGAAGCCGCACTTGACGACCTCGGCCATCCCGGCGACGAAGTCGTTCGCGGGGAGCGTCTGCAGGGTGTCCAGGTCGCACAGCACGCCGGCCGGCGGGTGGAACGCGCCGACCAGGTTCTTGCCCTCGGCGGTGTTGATCCCGGTCTTGCCGCCGACCGCCGCGTCCACCATGCCCAGCAGCGTGGTCGGGATCTGCACCACCCGCACGCCGCGCAGCCAGGTCGCGGCGGCGAAGCCGGCCAGGTCGGTGGTGGCGCCGCCGCCGAGCCCGACCACCGCGTCGGTGCGGGTGAAGTCGGACTTGCCCAGCACCTCCCAGATGTAGGCCAGGACCTCGGCCGACTTCGCTTCCTCGGCGTCCGGGACCTCGATGGTCAGGGCCTGGTAGCCGCTGTGCTCGATCAGATCGTCGCGCACGGCCTCGGCCGTGGCGGTCAACGCACGCGGGTGCACGATCGCCACCCGCGCGGCCTTGGCGCCGATCATCCCGGGCAGCTCGCCCAGCAGCCCGTGGCCGACCACGACCTCGTAGGGCTCTTCGCCGCCGACCTTGATACGGGTTTCCGTCGTCGTCACTGCTTACTTCCCCAGGCTTTCGACGATCTCGGCCGCGACCTCTTCGGGCTCGCGGTCGGTGCGGACGGTCAGGACGGCGACCTCCTCATAGAGGGGACGCCGCTCATCCATGAGCTTGAGCAGGGTGCCGCGCACGTTGCCCAGCAGCAGCGGACGGTCGCGGTTGAGGCCGACCCGGGACGCGGCGTCGGCCAGCGTGACCTCCAGGAAGGCGACGCGGTGCTCCTTGAGCAGGATCCTGGTGTCGGCGTCCAGGATGGCGCCGCCGCCGAGGGCGAGGACGCCGTCATGGGCGGCGAGCGCCTCCTTGACCGCGGCCTTCTCCAGCGCGCGGAAGTGCGGCTCGCCGTGCTCGACGAAGATCTCGGAGATCTGCTGCCCGGCCGCGGCCTCGATGTCCGCGTCCGAGTCCCGGAAGAGGACACCCAACGTGTCGGCCACCAGGCGGCCGACCGTGGACTTGCCGGAGCCCGGGGCCCCGACCAGCACGACGACCGGGCTCATGCCTGCGCCCCCACAGTGTGCTCGGGCCCTGCGATCCGCACCGGCAGGCTCGCGAGGTAGGACTCGTAGTTGCGGCGGGTCTCCTTCACCGAGTCGCCGCCGAACTTCTCCAGCACCGCGTCGGCCAGCACCAGCGCGACCATCGCCTCGGTCACGACGCCGGCGGCCGGGACCGCGCAGACGTCCGAGCGCTGGTGGTGCGCCACGGCGTCCTCGCCGGTGGCGGTGTCCACGGTGCCCAGCGCGCGCGGGACGGTCGCGATCGGCTTCATGGCGGCGCGCACCCGGAGCAGTTCGCCGGTGGACATGCCGCCCTCGGTGCCGCCGCTGTGGCCGGTGCGGCGCCGCACCGCCAAGGGGTCGTTCGCGGCGACTTCCATCTCATCGTGCGCCTGCGACCCGGGGATCCGCGCCAGCAGGAAGCCGTCGCCGATCTCCACGCCCTTGATGGCCTGGATGCCCATGACCGCCCCGGCCAGCCTGGCGTCCAGCCGGCGGTCGGACTGCACGTGCGAGCCCAGGCCCGGCGGCAGGCCGTAGACGACCACCTCGACGACCCCGCCGAGGGTGTCGCCGTCCTTGTGCGCCTGGTCGATCTCGGCGATCATCGCCGCCTCGGCCTCCGGGTCCAGGCAGCGGACCGGGGAGGCGTCGAGCTTGTCCAGGTCCGAGGGCAGCGGCAGGACCGCCTCCCGCGGCGACTCGGCGGCGCCGATGCCGACCACGTGCGAGACGATCTCGGCGCCGATCGCCTGGCGCAGGAACTCCCGGGCCACCTCGCCCAGCGCCACCCGGGCCGCGGTCTCCCGGGCCGAGGCCCGCTCCAGCACCGGCCGGGCGTCGTCGAAGCCGTACTTCTGCATGCCGGCCAGGTCCGCGTGGCCGGGCCGGGGCCGGGTCAGCGGGGCGTTGCGGGCCTGCGCGTCCAGCAGCTCGGGGTCCACCGGGTCGGCGGCCATCACCGTCTCCCACTTGGGCCACTCGGTGTTGCCGATCTGGATCGCCACCGGACCGCCCTGGGTGAGGCCGTGCCGCACACCGCCGAGGATGCTCACCTGGTCCTGCTCGAACTTCATGCGCGCGCCGCGGCCATAGCCGAGGCGGCGCCGGGCGAGGGCGTCGGTGAGGGCCTTGGTGGACGTCTCGACCCCGGCCGGCAGCCCTTCGAGGACCGCGGTGAGGGCCGGACCGTGGGATTCCCCTGCGGTGAGCCAGCGTAGCGACATGGGGCGATTCTTCCACGTCTCAGTCGGCGGGCCGCACAGCGTTCGGGGATCGGACGGCGCGCGGGGCGCCGCGCGGGCACCGCCGGCGGACCGCCGGCGCGCCGTCCGCAAAATCCGTTGCAGCGCGTTCCCGGCCGCTGGCAGAGTGCCAAGTTCGCCCCCGGAAGGACAAGACCTTGGTCGTCTATGCCCTCATCTCCCGACAAGCTTTCCGGCGCTATCTCACCTACCGCGGCGCGATGGTCGGCGGAGTGCTCGCCAACACCGTCTTCGGCATCATCAAGGCCTTCATCATGATGGCCGTGTGGCGCCAGCGCCCGAGCATCGGCGGCTACGACGTCGCCGACGCCGTCACCTACGTCTTCCTCGCCCAGGCGATGATCGGGCCGATGTCGACGCTCAACAACGGCCTGGACATCCCGGCCCGGATCCGCTCCGGCGACATCGGGACCGACCTGTTCCGGCCGTGCGACTTCCAGGCCTACTGGCTCGCCAACGATCTGGGCCGCGCGGCCTTCAGCGTCCTGGGCCGCAGTGTGGTGCCCTTCGTCATCGGCGCGCTGCTCTTCCACCTGCACCTGCCCACCGATCCGCGGGTGTGGGCCGCGTTCGTGGTGGCCCTGTTCCTCGGCACCGTCGTCAGCTTCGCCCTGCGGTACCTGGCGGCGATGTCCACCTTCTGGCTGCTGGACGAGAAGGGCGTGGTCGGCATGGCCACCGTCGTGACCTCGTTCTTCAGCGGCATGATCGTGCCGCTGGTGCTGTTCCCCGGCTGGCTGGGGCAGCTGGCGCGGCTGCTGCCGTTCGCCGCGCTGGTCCAGCTGCCGGCCGATGTCTTCCTCGGCAAGCGCAGCGGCGGCGCGGTCGGCACCGGGTACCTGTTCGAGATCGGCTGGGCCGTGGCCCTGCTGCTGGCCGGGCGGCTGGTCACCCGGCGGGCCCGGCACCGGGTGGTGGTGCAGGGTGGCTGAGCAGCCCGTCGAGCCATCCTTCGAGCGGCGCTTCGAGCAGCGGACGCCGGGCGCCGTGGCCACCTATCTGTTCACCGCGCGGATGTGGGGGCGCTCGGCGATGCAGTATCGGGCGTCCCTGGTGCTGGTGATGGTGAACAGCCTGTTCATGGCCAGCCTGGAACTGCTCGGCATCCTGGTGGTGTTCGGGAACGTCTCGACGCTCGGCGGCTTCTCGCTGCCGGAGGCGCTCTACCTCTACGGGACCGCGCAAGCCGCGTTCTTCACCAGCGACCTGCTGTTCACCGGCACCGAGTACCTGGCCGTGCGGATCCGCATGGGCACCTTCGACAGCCTGCTGATCCGGCCGGTCGGGATGCTGCCGCAGGTGTTCGCCGACCAGTTCACACCGCGCCGGCTGACGCCGATGATCCCGGCGTTCGCCGCGCTGATCGTCGGACTGGCCAAGGCGCCGGTGCACTGGACCCTGCTGCGCGCCGCGATGGTGCCCTACACGCTGCTGGTCGGGGTGGTCGTGTTCGGGGCGGTCTGGGTCCTGGTCGGCGCCTTCCAGATCGTCGCGGCGGACGCCTCCGAGGTGATGAACAGCGTCACCTACGGCGGCCAGTTCATGACCTCCTATCCGCTGGCCCTGTACGGCCGGAACCTGATGCTGTTCCTGACCTTCGGCCTGCCGCTGGCGTATGTGAACTGGCAGCCGACGCTCTACGTCCTGGACCACGCCGACCCGCTCGGCACCCCCTCCTTCCTCCGCTTCGCCGGGCCGCTGTTCGCCGCCGCCCTGTGGGGCGTGGCCCTGCTCGCCTGGCGCGCGGCCCTGCGCCACCACCGATCCACCGGGAGCTGACCGCCGTGATCCGTCCTTCCCAGCCGACCGCCGTATCCCGACCGATCATCGAAGCCGAGCACTTGTCGAAGACCTACACGCTGCACAAGAAGACCGGCCGCCTGAAACGGGAGCGGACCACCGTCGAGGCGGTCCGCGACCTGAACCTGGCCGTGGCCGAGGGCGAGCTGCTGGGCTACATCGGGCCGAACGGCGCGGGCAAGTCCACCTCGATCAAGATGTTCACCGGCATCCTGTCGCCCTCGGCCGGGCGGCTGCGGGTGGCCGGGCTGGAGCCGATCCGGGACCGCAAGCAGCTGGCCCGGCGGATCGGCGTCGTTTTCGGCCAGCGCACCACGCTGTGGTGGGACCTGCCGCTGCGCGACTCCTTCGCGCTGCTGCACCGGATGTACGCGGTCCCGGACGCGCGGTTCGCGGCGAACCTCAAGCGCTTGGTGGCTCTGCTTGAGCTGGAGCCGCTGCTGGACACCCCGGTCCGTCAGCTCAGCCTGGGCCAGCGGATGCGCGGGGATCTGGCCGCGGCGCTGCTGCACGACCCGGCCGTGCTCTACCTGGACGAGCCGACCATCGGCCTGGACGTCACCAGCAAGGCCGTGGTCCGCGAGTTCCTGGCCGAATTGAACCGGGAGCAGGGCACGACGATCGTGCTGACCACCCACGACCTGGACGACATCGAGCGGCTGTGCCGCCGGGTGGTGGTCGTGGACCACGGGACCGTCGCCTACGACGGCGAGCTCAACGCCCTGCGGGCCCGGGTGGCCGCGGACCGGACCCTGGTCGTGGACCTGGCCGAACCGGTCCCGGCGATCGCCGTGCCGGGCGCGGCGGTGACCCGGATCGACGGCCCGCGCCAGTGGCTGGCGTTCCCGGCCGAGGCGAACGCGGCGGCGCTGGTGGCCGATATCGCCGAACGCTATGAACTGCTGGACGTCTCGATCAGGGACGCAGACATCGAGGAAGTTATTCGCAACCTGTACACAGGCTGATACGGTAACCGCGCAATCTCGGGCGTGGCTGCTGAACTGCGACGACTTATCTGGGAGGCGCGTTGGCCGGCTGGACTGTTGCCGGGTACACCGCGACGGGGGTCTCCTCCCCCGGCGCCGGAGACGACGGCCGGGTGGTAGAGGCCGTCCACGACGCGACCGGGACGCGGGTGCTGATCACGTATCCGGACCCGCGGCTGGGCTCGGACGAGGCGTTCCGCGAGCGGTTCCGCACCGAAGCGGAGCTGCTGCGGGACGTGGACCACCCGAACGTGGTGCGGGTCCGCGAGCTGGTGGCGACCGAGGCCGGCTTGGCGCTGATCACGGATGCCGTCGAGGGCGCGACGCTGCGGAGGGTGCTCGCGACTTCGGGTCCGCTGTCCCCGGAGGCGGCGCTCGCGGTGATGCGCGGATCGCTGTCGGGGTTGGGTGCGGCGCAGGACGCCGGGGTCGTGCACCGGGACTATCAGCCTTCGAACGTGCGGGTCGGCACGGAGGGGGTCTGCGAGGTCACGGGCTTCGGACTCGCCGTGCGCACCGAGGCGATGATGCCGGCAGCGGGTACGCCTTCTTATATGGCGCCCGAATTGTGGGAGGGCGCTTCGCCGCGGTCGGTGACCGACCTGTACGCGGTCACGGCGACCTTCTACGAGTGCCTGACCGGGCGGGTGCCGTACACCGCGGACTCGGTGTTCGAGCTCCAGACGCTGCACCGGGCCGCGCCGATACCCGTGGCCGACGTACCGTCGGCACTGGCGCCGCTGCTGGCGCTGGGGCTGGCCAAGGCGCCGGTGGAGCGGCCGGCCGACGCGGCGGGGTTCCTCGCCGAGCTGGAGGCGGCCGCGGCGGTGGAGTACGGGTTGGAGTGGGAGGAGCGGGGGCGGCGGGAGTTGGCCGCGCTGGTCGCGCGGGTCGGTTCTGAAGACGGGGCGGCGACGAGTGTGTTGCCGGCGGTGGGCGCGGGTGCTGGTGAGGCGCGCTCCATCTGGTCTGACGACGGTGCCCCGGAGTCCTTGGGCGACGACGGCGCGGGGATGGGCCGCGGGACCAAGATCGGGATATCGGTGGCCGCCGTCGCGGTCGTCGGAGCGGTGTTGGCGGCCGTGGCCTTCTCGCCCGGCAAGCACTCGACCGCGACCGCCGGGCCGTCCGGCGAGATCGTGTCGGCGTCCGACACCTCGTCGGTCATCGACGGCTCTTCTCCGGGGCTGGCGGCCGGGGCCGGTCCCACGCCGGGTTCGCGGGGTTCGGACAGCGGCACTTCGCCTACGCAGGCCACTTCAGGCAGCTCATCCACTTCGCCGGCCACCGCGAAGGTGCCCCCGACCTCCGGCGCGGGGGCGACGCCGATCGGCGTGCCGCTGCCGAGCTCCAGCTCGATGGGGTCGCTGCCGAGCTATCCGTCCGCGCCGCCGCCGTCGAGCGGGTCGCCCACCACGGCGGTCGGGAGCAGCACGCCGCCGACGACGCCGAGCGTGACGGTGACGGTCTCGGCGAGCGCGACCATGACGAACAGCTCCTACAGCGGGCCGTGTCCACCCACCGACCCGCCGACCGGGACGGTCACGTTCAACGTCGCCGGGCTGCCCGCGGGGAGTTCGGAGGCGATCTCCTACCACTGGCGAGTAGCGGGCGGCGGCACGGGCGGCGGCTGGAGCTCGGTCAACGCCCAGGACGGGAGCACCACCGAGCGGTTCACCATCTCGGACGACCCGCACTCGCAGAAGGGCATGTCCGGGACAGTCGAGGTGGACTGGAGCGCGCCGGGCACGTCGGGCGGTGCGGCGACGGCCGGGTCCGTGGACATCAAGTGCACCGGCGGCGGGACTGGTGGGGGTCCGGGCGGGACTGGTG
>NZ_JAAFYZ010000570.1 GCF_018274385.1 Catenulispora pinistramenti
GGGTAAAGTCCGCGCGCGGCGGTTGGGTGTGTGAGCTGCGGTTTCGTTCAGCGCGAACTTGACCCCCGGCCACCGGCACTGTAGGCGAAGCCCTGCCGACGCGACCGAGGGGAACGAACCGAAAACCGGCCGGAGAATGGCAAAGCCCAGTGGTTGGGTACCGGCGGCTCGGCGGATTCGGCCGCCGGTCGGGGTGCTGGCAGCGCGACAGTCGCAGGGTGCGCATTCTGTGCTGGCGGGTGCGGCCGCAGGTGTGGGCGCTGGCTCGTCTGGCTGCCAAGATGGCTGCCACCGGATGACAGATTGGTCTGGCCACCAGGGCATGCCGCCTACCGCACCCGGGCATGTTCTCGACCAGCTGACCACGGGCCCGCCGCCAAGGCCTCACCGGCAGCGGCATCAGCCAACCGGTGTCCTCGTTCCCTGCGTTTTGTATTTCTCCGGCTGGTTTTCGGTTCGTTCCCCTCGGTCGCGTCGGCAGGGCTTCGCCTACAGTGCCGGTGGCCGGG
>NZ_JAAFYZ010000571.1 GCF_018274385.1 Catenulispora pinistramenti
GGGTAAAGTCCGCGCGCGGCGGACATGCAGGTAGGCGGCGGTTTCGTATGGCGCGAACTTGACCCCCGGCCACCGGCACTGTAGGCGAAGCCCTGCCGACGCGACCGAGGGGAACGAACCGAAAACCGGCCGGAGAAGTGCAAAACGGGGGGTGAGGTACCGGCAACTCGGCAGATTCGGCCGCCGGTCGGGGCGCTGGCAGCGCAACAGTCGCAAGATACTCATTCTGTGCTGGCGGGCGCGGGTATGGGTGTGGGCTCGCCTGGCCGCCAAGATCGCCGCCGCCGGATGACAGATAGACCTGGCCACCAAAGCATGCCGCCTACCGCACCCGGGCATCTCCTCGACCACTGACCACCGGCCCGCCGCCGCGCCCTCACCAGCAGCCGCATCGCTAACCTGCGTCTTCGTTCCTTGCGATTGCTATTCTTCCGGCTGGTTTTCGGTTCGTTCCCCTCGGTCGCGTCGGCAGGGCTTCGCCTACAGTGCCGGTGGCCGGGGGTCAAGTT
>NZ_JAAFYZ010000572.1 GCF_018274385.1 Catenulispora pinistramenti
CGCCGCACTGGCCTGCTCAGCAGTCGCCCGGATGCTGGTAGGCGGTCGGCTCCGGGCGGCCGAGGCTGCGGCAGCCGCGCGGGTGAGCGGTCGGGGGCGATAAGGCCAGCGCGGCCGTCGCCCGGAGGCTGTCAGGCGGTCGAGACTGGGGCGGCAGAGCAGCGGCAGCTCTCGGGGCGACAGGGCCGAGTGCCGGAGCGAGTACCGGTGCTCAGCAGTCCCCCGGTTGCTGTCAGGCGGTTGGGGCCAGGGGCGGCAAAGGCGGCGGAACCAGTCAGGGCGATAGGACCGCAGCGCCGGAGCGAATGCCAGTCGCTCAGCAATGCCCGGTTGCGGTCGAGCGGGGGCAGCAAGGGCGGCGGCAGCTGTCGGGGCGATAGGGCCGGGGTGCCGTAGCGAATACCGGATGCTCAGCAGTCAGCCCGGGGACACTCAAGCAGTTAGGGCCGGGGTGCCGTAGCGAATAGCGGATGCTCAGCAGTCGGCCGGGGGCACTCAGGCGGTTGGGG
>NZ_JAAFYZ010000573.1 GCF_018274385.1 Catenulispora pinistramenti
GAACCCTGACACACCACCCTCCGAGAACAAGCCCTCCGGCCTCGCAGCCCGCGCCACCGCCGCAGCCCGCGCCCGCTTGCCGCGCGGCGCTGCCAGCACCGGCACTGGCACCGAGCCCGCACCTTCCGAAGGCAAGGCCGCCAGCTCCCTCGCCGCCCGCCTTTCCCGCCGTGCTCCGAAGTTGCCGACCCCCAGCACCCCCATCTCCGCCGCACCATCGCCTGACCCCGGCGCCTCCGCCACCGGCCCCTCCGAGCCTGCCGCCAGCGCCTCCAACTCCCTCGCGGCCCGCGCCACCGCCCGCTTGTCCCGCCGTGCCGCCCCATCGCCGAGCCCTGACACGCTCGCACCATTGCCCGACACCGGCACCTCCGCCGGTCCCTCCGAGCCTGGCAAGCTCACCGGCTCCCTCGCCGGCCGCCTTTCCCGCCGCGCCGCCCCATCACCGAGCCCTGACACGTCCACGTCGCCACCATCTGGCCCCGGCACACCCGCCACCGACC
>NZ_JAAFYZ010000574.1 GCF_018274385.1 Catenulispora pinistramenti
TGCAGCGCGAACTTGACCCCCGGCCACCGGCACTGTAGGCGAAGCCCTGCCGACGCGACCGAGGGGAACGAACCGAAAACCAGCCGGAGAAATACAAAACAGGGGGTGCGGGTACCGGCAACTCGGCAAGCTCGACCGCCGGTCAGGGTACTGGCAGCGCGACAGTCCCGACGTGCGCATTCCGGGCTGGCGGGTGCGGTACGGGCCCGCCTGGCTGCCGCCGGATGGCATGTAGACCTGGCCGCCCATCGCCACGATAGCCGCCGCCGGATGACAGACCTGGCCACCAAGGCATGCCGCCTACCGCACCCGGGCATGTTGTCGACCAACCGACCACCGACCCGCCGCCACGCCCTCACCGGCAGCGGCATCGCTAACCTGCGTCTTCGTTCCTTGCGATTGCTATTCTTCCGGCTGGTTTTCGGTTCGTTCCCCTCGGTCGCGTCGGCAGGGCTTCGCCTACAGTGCCGGTGGCCGGGGGTC
>NZ_JAAFYZ010000575.1 GCF_018274385.1 Catenulispora pinistramenti
TGTAGGCGAAGCCCTGCCGACGCGACCGAGGGGAACGAACCGAAAACCAGCCGGAGAAATACAAAACGCAGGGAACGAGGACACCGGTTGGCTGCTGCGGCTGCCGGTGAGGGTGTGGCGGCGGGCCCGTGGCCAGCTGGTCGAGAACATGCCCGGGTGCGGTAGGCGGCATGCTTTGGTGGCCAGGTCTATCTGTCATCCGGCGGCAGCGATCTTGGCGGCCAGGCGAGCCCACACCCACACCCGCGCCCGCCAGCACAGAATGAGTACCTTGCGACTGTCGCGTTGCCAGCGCCCCGACCGGCGGCCGAATCTGCCGAGTCGCCGGTACCTCACCCCCCGTTTTGCACATCTCCGGCTGGTTTTCGGTTCGTTCCCCTCGGTCGCGTCGGCAGGGCTTCGCCTACAGTGCCGGTGGCCGGGGGTCAAGTTCGCGCTGAACAAAACCGCAGCTCACACGCATGACCGCAAGCGCGCG
>NZ_JAAFYZ010000576.1 GCF_018274385.1 Catenulispora pinistramenti
GCGCGAACTTGACCCCCGGCCACCGGCACTGTAGGCGAAGCCCTGCCGACGCGACCGAGGGGAACGAACCGAAAACCAGCCGGAGAAATACAAAACGCAGGGAACGAGGACACCGGTTGGTTGATGCGGCTGCCGGTGAGGGTGTGGCGGCGGGTTGGTGGTCGGTTGGTCAAGAACATGCCCGGGTGCGGTAGGCAGGATGCCTTGGCGGCCAGACGAGCCCGCGCCCACACCTGTGGCCGCACCCGCCAGCCCAGAATGAGCATCCTGCGGCTGTCGCGATGCCAGCGCCCCGACCGGCGGCTGACCTTGCCGGGCTGCCGGTACCGAACCACTGGGCTTTGCCATTCTCCGGCTGGTTTTCGGTTCGTTCCCCTCGGTCGCGTCGGCAGGGCTTCGCCTACAGTGCCGGTGGCCGGGGGTCAAGTTCGCGCTGCACGAAACCGCCGCCTACCTGCATGTCCGCCGCGCGCG
>NZ_JAAFYZ010000577.1 GCF_018274385.1 Catenulispora pinistramenti
GCGCGAACTTGACCCCCGGCCACCGGCACTGTAGGCGAAGCCCTGCCGACGCGACCGAGGGGAACGAACCGAAAACCAGCCAGAGAAATACAAAACGCAGGGAACGAGGACACCGGTTGGCTGATGCCGCTGCCGGTGAGGGCGTGGTGGCGGGTCGGTGGTCGGTTGGTCGGGAACATGCCCGGGTGCGGTAGGCGGCATGCCTTGGCGGCTAGACCAATCTGTCATCTGGCGGCAGCCATCTTGGCGGCCAGGCGGCCCGCGCCCACACCTGCGGCCGCACCCGCCAGCTCGGAAAGAGCACCCTGCGACTGTCGCGCTGCCAGCGCCCCGACTGGCGGCCGAATTCGGCGAGTCGCCGGTACCGAACCACTGGGCTTTGCCATTCTTCCGGCTGGTTTTCGGTTCGTTCCCCTCGGTCGCGTCGGCAGGGCTTCGCCTACAGTGCCGGTGGCCGGGGGTC
>NZ_JAAFYZ010000578.1 GCF_018274385.1 Catenulispora pinistramenti
CAAGGAGGTCGGCGCCAAGCTCGGTCTGCCGGTTCAGGTGCGCGGCAAGTTGGAGCCGCTGCGCGGGAAGATGACCAAGCTCGCCGATCGCGGCTGGCTGCGCAAACGCGGTGACGGCCGGTTCACGATCGCCTTCTGAGCATCCCCTACCGCTATCGGGTCCGCCGTGGACAACGAAACACACACTGACCTAGATAGAAGACGTGGATACGGCCCGCCAGACATTCATGCCCCGGGCGTCGGAAGGTGCTGGGGCCAGCGGGATGGCGTCCCGCATAGCAGTGATCATGCGGCCTCTGATTTCATCCCAAAGTGGGACGGCGATCGAAGCCGCGGGTAAGGGGCGTCCCCGGTACTCATCGACGTTGTGTGACGAACACCAACGAACAGCCCAGGGACGCCGTCTCCCTTGTCCACTCCTGCCGCCTGTCGCTGTCCACGACGACCTTGAACCACGTCG
>NZ_JAAFYZ010000579.1 GCF_018274385.1 Catenulispora pinistramenti
TGTATAAGAGACAACCCCACACCTCCGTCAACCCGGCCGGCCACTCCGGCTCCACCACATCCACCACCCGCAGTCCGGCCGCCACGATCTCCCGCACCCGGTCACCCAGCGTCCGATGGTGTTCCGCGTACGTCGCCAGCCCCCGCTCGTCGAACTCGACATACGGCCGCCGGTCGAAGTACGAGTCACGCGCCGTCAGCCCCGCCTCGGTCGGGTCGTCCGGGAACGACCAGCGGATCGGGTGCGACACCGAGAACACCCAGCGCCCGCCCGGCTTCAGCACGCGTGCCGCCTCGCGCATCACCGCCGCCGAGTCCGCGACGAACGGGACCGCGCCGTACGCCGCGCACACGATGTCGAACGCCTCGTCCGCGAACGGCAGCCGCGTGGCGTCCGCCTGCACCAGCGGCATCCCGGCCGCCGCGTCGCTCGCCATCACGCCCGACCCGCCGCCGCTCGC
>NZ_JAAFYZ010000058.1 GCF_018274385.1 Catenulispora pinistramenti
GCAGCTCACACGCATGACCGCAAGCGCGCGGACTTTACCCCCGGACACCGGTGCTGTACCCCCCGGGCTGACGACGCGACCGAGGGGAACGGACCGCACCACCTCAGGAACCGCCGCCGCTGAGACTCACCCAGCCACCCGAGGGAACCGCGCTAGTTTCCCTGAGGTTGCCGAGGCCCGCCGGAGGCCCGGCCCTTCATCACAGTTTTTGATCTTGATCTTGCTTGTGGCTCTTGATCTTGCCCGTGCTGTTGATCTTGCTTGTGCCCCTTGCCCGGACTTGCTGGAGTTGAAGAGGCCTGAGGTGCGGCGGGGTTGTGAACGCGGAAACCGGCAGCCGACAAGCACACCCGCCGCCCCGAACCCCGAACCGGCACAATTATGACCGAAGGCCGTAAAAATCGCCTTTCAACCCACACCGCAACAGCAACCCGGCCCACAAACTCCAGCCCCCAGCAAACTCCAGCCCCCAGCAAACTTCACCCGCCAACGAATCCCGCCCGCCGACCGGCACACATCGCGAACCACATCGCGAACCACATCGCGCAAACTCCCGGGCAAACGTTGCCTGATACAGCAGTAGCTCGTTCCTCCGATGCTCACAACTCCTCTGACCCATCACCCAACCTCGCCAGTTCCGCAGCCGTCTGCGCAGCCCTCGGCGAAGAGATCCGCTCGTAGATGGCGACGGCTTCGCGGAGGTCTGCGATTGCCTCCTCGCGCTGGTCGGCGAGCAGGGCGAGGTGTGCCCGGCCTTCCAGTGCGCTGGCGGTGAGCGGCGGGCTGCCGACGTCGGTTGCCAGTTTCCAGGCCTGGTCGAAGTGTTCGCGGGCCTGGTCCGGGCGGGAAGTGTCCAGGGCTAGTCGGCCCTGGGTGGCGTGGACGTCGGCCTCGCCGTGGCGGTCGCCGGCGCTGCGGAACTCGGCGTTGGCGCGCTCCAGGTACTCGGCTGCTTTGTGGGTGCGGCCGGTGGTGTGGTGGGCGCGGCCCAGGTCGTGGCAGGTGTTGGCGATGCCGAGGTGGTTGCCGATCTCTTCGAAGGCGGTGAGGGCTTCGGTGAGCAGGGTGATGGCGGCCGGGGTTTCGCCCAGCGCTAGTCGGATGCGGCCGGTGTCTCGCAGGCCGTAGGCGATGCCCAGGGGGACGCGTACTTCGCGGAAGAAGGCGAGGGCGCTTTCGGCGAGTTCGAGGGCGGCCCGGTATTCGCCGAGGGCGTAGCGGATTCGGCAGAGTTCGACGGCGACGTTGGCCGCGTTCCCGCGTTGGCCCAGGGACTGGAAGATCTCCAGGGCTTCGTAGGCGGACGCCATCGCGGCCGGGTAGTCGCCGATTTCGCGGTGGGTGTGGCTGAGGATCGCCAGGGCGATGCCGCGGTTCTTGGCGTCGCCCAGGCCTTCGAACTCGGTCAGGGCCGACCTCATCAGTGCCGCGGCTCCGGCGAAGTCGCCCGTGCCGTGGAGGGTGCGGCCCAGGGAGAGCAGTGTGTAGGCGCGGCCGCGGGGGTCGTCGAGGTCCCGGTAGTGGCCCAGAGCCGTCTCGAAAAGCTCCGTGGCGGCCTTGAAATCGCTCTGGGTGTACTTGACGCAGCCGAGTTCGTGGATGGCGTTGGCCTCGCCGAGCCGGTCGCCGGCCGCTCGGCACTGCTCCAGGATCCGGGTGTGGATCTCGGTGGCCGAGGCCAGATCGGTCAGGACGCGGCGGATGGACCCGAGGTGGAACAACGCCTCGCGCGCGGCGAGCGCTTCGCCGGACTCCTCAGCGGCTTGGATGGCCTTCTCGTGCAGCAGCCCGGCTTCCTGCCAGTTGCCTTCGGACTCCAGCAACGGAGCCAGCCCGGCCACGAGCCCGATCACGCGCTCCGGTTGGCGGGCGGCCCAGGCCTGTTCGACGGCGGCGAGCAGGTTCGCGCGCTCGGTACTCAGCCAGGCTTGCGCGGCGTCGCGGTTCAGCGGCGGCTGGACCGGAGCCACCGGGCCGGGCGGTTGGCCGGCCGACGATCCGCCGGAGTCGCCGCCGTTGCTCTGTGCCGGCAGCCAGGTCCGGGTATAGCGCGCGAGGAGCAGACCGGCGGCGCCCGAGGCCCGCAGGTAGTAGTCGAAGAGGCGGTCGGTCGCGGCCAGGCGCTGCCCCTCCGGCTCCCGCTCGCTGACGCTCCGCGCGAAGACCCGCACCAGATCGTGCATCTGGTACCGGTTCGGCGAGTGCTCGATCAGCAGACTGTGATCCACGAGCGACTCCAGGACCCGCTCGGCCTCACGCATCTCGGCGCCCAGCAGCGCCGCGGCGGCCGGGGCGTCCACCTCGGTGCCGGGTATCAGGCCGAGCCGCCGGAACAGACGCTGTTCGGGCTCCGGCAGCCAGCTGTAGGAGGACTCGAAGAGCGAGGTCAGGTCGCGGTCGTCGTCGTGCAGCCGGTCCAGCCGGCCGGCCTCGTCCCGCAGCGCGGCCACCAGGTCCGCCACGGTCCGCCGCCGCGAGACCCGCAGCCGGGCGGCGACCATCCGGATCGCCAGCGGCAGCCGCCCGCACAGCGCGATCAGCTCGGCCACGGCCGGATCGGCCGCCGACACCCGCTCGGCGCCGACCAGCCGCTGCAACAGGACCAGCGCCTCGGCCTCGGGCAGCACGTCCACCGTCAACAGGTGTGCGTCCTCCAGCCCGCTGAGCCGCTTGCGGCTGGTGACCAGGACCAGGCAGCCGGCCGAGCCCGGCAGCAGCGGCCGCACCTGGGCGGTGCCGCCGGCGTTGTCCAGGACGATCAGTGTTCTGGTACCAGCCAGCCGGGCCCGGTAGAACGCGGCCCGGGAGGCCGGATCGGCCGGTACGGCCTGGGCCGGCACCCCCAGGGAGGTCAGCAGGTGGTGCAAGGCGTCCATGGGGTTCAGCGGTTCCAGACCGGCGGTGTTGCCGCGCAGGTCGACGAACAGCTGACCGTCCGGAAAGCGGGGGCTGAGCAGATGCGCGGCGTGCATGGCGAGCGTGGACTTGCCCACCCCTCCCATGCCGTCCAGGGCAGTGATCACCACGGTGCCGTCACCGCTGTCGGCCGCGGCGAACAGGGCTTGCAGCTCGGCGTCGCGGCCGGTGAAGGCCCTGGTGTCGGCGGGCAGTTGGAACCGGAAACCGTCGGGGACCGCTGTCGGCGGGACGCCGGATGCCGCTGCGGTGTTGGTGTTGGTGTTGGTGTTGGTGTTGGCGGGGGAGGTAACGGTCCCGGCAGGCGCCTGCGGGGCGGCCAGCTCAAGACCGGGGTCGTTGGCGATGATCCGCCGATGCAGCCCGCTGATCCCGGCGGACGGCTGTACGGCCAGCTCGTCGGACAGCGTCCGCCGCAGCGTGTGGAAGACCTCCTGGGCCTCGGCCTGGCGGCCCGATCGGTAGAGGGCGAGCATCAGCTGGCTGTGCAGGGCCTCGCGCACCGGATTCCGGGCCGCCAGGGCGACCAGTTCCGGCACCACTTCCCGGTGCCGGCCCAATTGGAGGTCGGCGTCGATCCGGGCCTGCCAGGCCAGCATCTGCGACTCCTGGAGCTGCTGGACGTGCGCTTCGTTCCCGGCCTCGGCCGTCAGGTCGGCGTAGGGCTCGCCGCGCCACAGGGCCAGCGCACCGCCCAGTTCGGCCGCCGCCGTCGCCCAGTCCCGGTCGGCCAGCGCCTGGTGCCCGCGCCGGGTGCGGTCGGCGAAGTCCTGCTCGTCCGACTCCCCGTCGCGCACCTCGATGCGGTAGCCCGGATTCGCGGTCTGGATCCGCTCACCGGCCGCCGCGCCCAACTGCCTGCGCAGCCGCGCCACATGGTTGCGCAGCGACGCCTCGGCGGACGGCGGCGGCTTCCCGCCCCACACCGCGGCCGCCAGCCGATCGGCGGGCACCGTCCGGTTCGCCCGGGCCAGCAGCATCGCCAGCACAGCGCGCGGTATCCCGGGCCCGAGCGGCACATCCGCACCGTCCTCGTCGACGACGATCGTCGGTCCCAACACCCCGAACCACATCGCAGCCTCCACCCTGGCCCACTTCGTGCGCCTCCATCACACTACGACTTGCCGAGGGTGTTGATGGTTGCAGTCGGCCCGGCCTGATCGGGAGTTGGGGCGCACGCTCTAAATCGCTGGTGCTGGTTCCCCCGCCTCAGCGCGCCGCAGCCACTCGGCGCCCTGCTCCGCACGCCGTCCGCCGACGCCGGCCTGTTCCATCTGCTCCAGGGCTGTCCGCAGGTCCCGGGCCGCGTCGGCGTGCCGGCCGGCGAGCAGATGGAGCTGGCCGATCGTCAGGGTGCCGCTGGAGATCGAGCGCGGGTCGCCCCACTCCTCGCGGAGGCGCTGCGAGGTCTGGAGATGCTTCAGGGCGGTGTCCGCGTCGTGTTCCTCGGCGAAGTAGTAGAAGCCCAGGTGCCGGTAGCACTCCGAGCGCACGTAAGCGTCGGCATGCTGATCCGCCAGTTCTAGTGCCTCGCGGTAGTACGGCATCGCCGTCGCCCAGTCGCCGTGCAGCACCTGGTGCACCAGTCCGATGCCGAACAGCGACTCGGCGACGCCCGCCAGGTCGCCGATCTCCCGCTGCGTCGCCAGCGCCTGTCGGAACAGCGCCTCCTCGGCGTCCGCGTTCGACGTGTCGCGGTTGTTCTCCAACGCGCGGTAGTGCAGCACCATCGCGAGCTTGTCCAGCGCCAAGGCCTCGCTCCGACGGTCGCCGTCGGCCACGGCCCGCGCCCGGGCCGCCTCCAGCTTGGCCTGCGCGTCGTCGAAGTCGCCCAGGCTGAACGAGGCGTCCATCAGCGCGTCGGTGCCGTCCGCCAGTAACTGTTCCGCTGTGTCAGCTGTGCTTCCCGTTGTCCCCATGGTTCGAAGGCTATCGGAGGAGACAAACGAGAACCGCCGACCGGCGATGCCGGTCGGCGGTTCTGGAGAGCGTCCATCGCATCGCATCAGAGTCCTGATGCGGATGCGAACGCGAAGCGGTGCCGCTGCGCCGCGTCGTCCGCCTCAGTGCCGGCGCGCGCCGACGGCCTTGGCCTTCCGCGAGGCGAACATCGCCGTGCCGCCCGCGCCGAAGAACGCCAGCGCCACCAGGCTGACCTCACCGACGTTGGCGCCGGTGTGGGCCAGGGTCGGGGTGCCGGGGCTGGTGGTGGTCGCCGGGGTGGTCGGCGTGCTGGTGCCGGTGCTGCTGCTCGGCTTCGGCGCCGCCGGCGGGGTCGAGGAGACCGGCGTCGAGGGGTGCGTGGTCGGCGTGGTCGTCGGGGGCGTCGACGGCGGCGTCGTGGTGGTGCCGGTCGACGGCGGCGGAGTGGTGCTGCCGCCGGTCGACGGCGCGGCGCAGTCCCCGGTGGCGTCCGAGTCGTTCCAGGCGGTCCAGACCCCGGGCGGCGTGTCGACGCCGTCCTTGTGGTTCGGCAGCCCGTGGCCGTTGGTGCCGTCGTACTTGATGCTGCCGGGGTAGAGGTCGATCTGGCCGAAGCACGTCGGGGCGGTGCCGCCGGGGAGCTTCACCGTGAGGTGCGCGGTGGTCGAGGTCTTCGACGCCGTGCTCAGGGTCGTGGTCGAGAAGTCCACGAACGTCTGCAGGCCCGTGTCCTCCCACTTCGCGTGGTCGGCGTCATAGGAGGCCAGCGAGACATCGACGCTGCCGGTGCAGCCCTCGGCGACCCGGCCCGGGTTGAGCTGCACCACATAGCCGTAGGTCGGCTCGGCCTGGGTCCGGTAGAACCCGTGGGTCGAGTGCCAGGCGCCGACAGCGTTACCGTTCTGGCCGGACACCGCGTACTGCACGTCGTTGTCGCTGACCTTGCACACGTGGTCGGGGTTGTGGTTCGTGGGAGCCGGCGGCTTCGGGGTCGACGGCGGGTGCGGGGTCTCAATGCAGGCGTTCGCGGCACCCGCGGCCCAAGCCATCGATGCTGCCGCGCCGAGCGTGACGAGCGCTCCGCGGCCTATTCGGCTGGTGGTCATGCTGGCTCTTCTCTGTGCCGGCCCCGAGCCCTCGCGACCGGATCACTTAGGTTGTGTCTGGGATGTCAGCGGCATAGCTTCGCTCATGGACAGCGCTGGAGCTTATCCCACCCTGACCTGGGGCGGGAAGGCGGGTACAGGGTGACAAAAGACGTAGATTCGACACCCTGACCGGCCGGTGTGGGCGGCCTGCGACCGCTTGCCCGATATGCCGTGCGGATTGTCGCGTCCGTGCGGAGAAGACTGCGTAGTCAAAATACGAATTCCGCTGTAGACGCATAGACGCGTAGACGCCGATCCTCATATCAGGGCTTGAGGATTACCTCGCATTGTCGGGCCGCTTCCGCACCGACTGCTTCCGCATCACCGATCCGCCCCCGCCTTGGCGTGAATCGCGTGCCAGGCCCGCCCCGCGCCGGCCACCGCCCACGCCGTGAGGATCCCGGTCGCCGTCTGCTCGTCCGGCGCCGCCAGCAACACGTCCCGCGCGCCGGCGAGCACCGTAGTGGCCGACTCCAGCGATCCGCGGCTGCAACAGGTGCAGTGGAACGTCACGCTGTCCACCGGCTCCATCGCCAGTCCCTGATCGTCGAAGGCGTCGGCCAGCGCCGTCATGTCCTCCGGCGCCGGGGCGGTCACCTGCGCGCGCCAGGTCGGCGTCGGTGACGGCAGCCACAGGGCCAGCTCGTCGAAGACCGGGAACGTGTGGTCGCCGACCCGGCGCTCGCCGGTGGCGGCGCCGTCGTGCACGACGATCTCGCCGAAGCGGCGCTCGCCGTAGGGTACCGACAGCACGCGGGCCCGCGTGGGGCAGATGCGCCGCACCCACACCACCTCCGCGGCGCCGTCGGGGTCCAGCCGCACCAGTGCCGAGCCGAATCCGTCCTCGATCTCACCCTCGCCGGGGGTGAGCGGCACGCCGTACTTGGTCCACGCCTCGCGCGCCGTGCCCCAGTCGCCGACCATCGTCGCGGCGATCCCCAGGTTCCACCACGCGGCGTTGCCCTCCGCCTCGCCGGCCCGCAGCGCCGCCTGCCGGCCCAGTTCGTAGGCCTTGGGCCAGTTGCGCAGCAGCTTGTGTGCCAGCGCCGCGTCGAACCAGAGCTCGGCGCTGATCGGGGTGTCCGGGAAGGCGGTCAGGAACTGCTCGTAGCAGGCCGCGACCACCGGCCAGTCCTGGGCTTCGGCGGCGTCCTCGCCCCGTTGTAACAACTCCATGGCTTCAGCGCCCGACAGCTGAACCCCGCTCATCTCTCTCCCCAATTCGTGCTCGCAGAAGAGAACAGACTAGCGATCGGAAACGGGGCGCCGAACCGGCCCGCCACCGACGCGGACACGCACCGAGTCCCCGCCTCCGGGAGCGGAGACGGGGACTCGCCGTGTCGGCTGCTGTGTCAGTCGATGCCGGACCCTCAGCCGTTCTTGGCCAGGACCTGCAGTTGGCTGTACGGGCCGTTGAACACGTCCTGGTCACCGGGCTCCGAACCGGAGTCCGCGTACTGCCAGAAGGTGTAGAAGCCCCAGCCCGGGGGCAGCGGGCCGCCGCCGGAAGCCACGTAGTTCGCGATGAACAGCGGGTCGTAGTTCGCGAAGTTCGTGTCCTGGCTGGTGCAGGTGTTCCACCAGTCGGTGGTCGAGTAGATCACCGGGTAGACGCCCGTGCGCGCCGCGTACTCGTTCACGAAGTCCCAGATCCAGCTGCTCATCTGGCTTCCGCTCAGGCCGTAGCACTCCGAGCCGTAGGGGTTGTACTCGATGTCGAGCATCCCGGGCAGGGTGAGGCCGTCGGAGGACCAGCCGCCGCCGTTGTTGACGAAGTAGTCGGCCTGGGCGGCGCCGCTGGAGTCGCTGGGGTTGGCGAAGTGGTACGAGCCCCGGATCAGCCCCTGGTCGTAGGGGCCGACGTACTGGTTGTAGAAGTCCGGGTTCGTGTAATACGTGCCCTCGGTCGCCTTCGTGTAGGAGAAGTCGATGTTGGGCGCGATACTGGCCCAGTCCAGGTTGCCCTGGTACGCGCTGACGTCGATGCCCGGCAGTTGCGGCACCGAGGCCAGGGGCGCCGGCCGCACGGCGGGCTGTGCGGCGGGCTCGTGGGCCTTGATAGTGGAACCCAGGTAGTCCAACTGGGGGTGGGTCGCCACCGTCGGGTGCACCGGCGTGTTGTGCCGGGTGGTGTCGACCTTGACCAGCTGACCGGTGACGGTGCGCGCGTAGCCCGGGTGCGGGTTGGCGTGCGGGGCCGGGACGCCGGCCGGGGCGCTCGGCTTGGTGGTGCCGCTGGCCGAGGCGCTGCCGGCGGTGGCCGGCAGGAGCAGCGCGCCGGCCGTGGCGACCGCCAGGGCCAGCAGGGCCGCGCGGCGGGTTCCGTGGGTGGATGAGGACATCGTCGGCTCCTGCTCAGCCGTTGGCCAGCGCTTGGACGCGGCTGTAGTCGCCGTTGAAGACGTCCTGGTCGCCGGCCATGGAGCCGGAGTCGGCGTACTGCCAGATGGTGTAGAAGCCCCAGCCGGCCGGCAGCGTGCCCGCCGAGCCGTTGTAGTTGGCGATCCACAGCGGGTCGTTGTTGGCGAACGCGCCGGAGTTGCCGGTGCAGGTCTTCCACCAGTCGGTGGTGGTGTAGATGACGGCCCAGCGGCTGGTCTTGGCGTGGTACTCGTTGACGAACGAGGACACCCAGCTGACCATCGAGCTCTGGCTCAGGCCGTAGCACTCGGCGCCGTAGGGGTTGTACTCGATGTCCAGCGCGCCCGGCAGGGTCTTGCCGTCCCTGGACCAGCCGCCGCCGTGCGCGACGAAGTAGTCGGCCTGCGCGGCGCCGGTGGAGCCGTTCGGGATCGCGAAGGTGTACGCGCCGCGGATCAGGCCGGCGTTGTAGGCGCCGTTGTACTGCTGGGCGAAGTACGGGTTGGTGTAGTACGTGCCCTCGGTCGCCTTCGAGTACGAGAACTGCGCGCCGGCGGACTTGGTCGCCGCCCAGTCCACGTTGCCCTGGTGCGACGACACGTCGTCGCCATGGGGGTTGCCGGCCGCCTGGGCCATGCCCGGCACCAGCGCGGCGGCGCCGGCCAGGGTGCCGACGGCGAGCGCGGCCAGCGCGGTGCGCCGCTTGCGGGGGGTGCTGTGCCGCGGGCCGGACGACGAGATCTTGACCATTGAGCTCTCCTGTGGGGTGAGACCTGATGGTGGAACCACGACGTGGACGGGGACGTGGACGCCCGAAGACGCCCCCCTCCTGTTTGCCGGCGCCGGCGTCAGGGTGCTGTTTCGCAACGGTGCTCGCCGCCGTCGGCATCAGCCAATGTAGCGGGAAAACAACAACAGTCAACGACTGTTTATGAGAATTCTGCGAACTGGTGGTCGGCACGGGTGAACGCCGCGTGTCCGGCGGCCGCCGCGGCCGCCCCCAGCACCTGCCGCGCGGCCAGCCAGGTGGCCCCGGCCGCGCCGTCCGCGGCCAGCCCGACCGGCGAGTCCGGCCAGCGCCGGCCGATCGCCGCGGTCACCGCCTGGAACACCGGCGAGCGGCTGACCAGCACCGAACCGCCCAGCACCACCGGCTCCCCGGCGACCGGCCCGACCCCGGCCAGACTCTCCACCAGCACCTCGGCCGCCGCGGCGACGATCCGCGCCGCCGCCGGGTCGCCGAGCTCGTACGCCGCCATCACCAGCGGCGCGAGCTTGGACAGCGCCACCGTCGGCTGCGCCGTCACCGCGCGGACCAGCTCGGCGGCGCGGCGCCGGCCGCGCAGCGTGAAGCCCTCGCCGATGCTGGCCGGGATCGGGAGCCGGCCAGTGGCGGCCGGGCGAACGGGGGCTGACGGGTGTTGGACGGTTGGGGTTTGGGGGATTTGGGTTTCGGTGGGAACGGACGACCGGTTCGGCGCGCGGTCGGGTGCGGCGCCGGCCGCGCTGCGGGACGTGCCGCCGGGGGTGCTACGGCCGGAGGTAGTAGTCGTGCGCGGGCCGGCATCGGATTCCGAGACTCGGCTCGGAGCCGTTTCGGGACCGGAGTCCGGATCAGCGACCGGATCGGCGTCCGGATCAGCCTCCTGACCGTGCTCCGGGTGGTGATCCAGCAATTGCGCGAGCACCGACGTGGCCAACTCGGCCATCGGCTCGCGGCCGTCGGCGGCGGCGATCGCGGCCCGGGCGGCCTGGCGTCCGATCCAGAAGCCGGAGCCCTCATCGCCCAGCAGCCAGCCGTAGCCGTCGCGGAAGCGGGCCGGCAGGCGGTCGTGCATGCGGGCGGCGACGGCGCCGGTGCCGGAGACCAGCAGCGTCCCGTCCGGGGCGGGGGTGCCGGCGGCGAAGGAGACGGTCACATCCGAGAGCACCTGCACCGGACAGGTCAGCCCGACATCGGCCCAGGCCTGCTCCAGCACCCGCGGCGCGCGCGGATCGGCCATCAGGGTACTGACTCCGGCCAGCCCCATCACGCACGCGCCGACCCGCTCACCGGGCATCCCGCCGAGCGCGGCCTTCAACGCCGCGACGATGTTCGCGATGGCGGCCCCGGCCCCCGACACGGTCGGATTCCCGCCGCCGGCCCGCCCGGTACCCAGCGTGCGCCCGTCGACGGTGGCCAGCACGGCGCGCGAATGCGAACCTCCGACGTCGAGCCCCACCACGCACGGGTCCGCCATGGATGCCGCCACCTCCGACCTCGCCCCGGCGGGCACCGGATGTGCCCTGTGGCGTTGTGTGGGATCTTGCCAGAGTGCGCACCACAACTCAACGCCATCGCAGACCCTTGACGGCGCCCGCCCGATCTGGGACGCTCCCCGTTTGAGTGGCGCTATGGCAGGTGGACAGGGGCGGCGCCGGGGCCCGGGCGGAACCGGCGGGGGACGGATCGGCGCTTCTGGGTTGATGTGGATTCTTGCCGCAGGTCCGGCCGGACCAGGTGCGACGGCGGCGGGTGGGGCGGGCCGGGCAGCGCTGCGCGGATCTGCTGACCGCGACTGGCGGACCAGCTCAACGCGTAGAGGATCGGGGGTCGGCCGCTACTGCCGAGTCCCGAGCTGATCGGCTGAGCGCCTGCGGGCGTTCCGAGTGCGACCGGCTGGCCGGGCCCAGGGATCGCAGAGCGCTGTTATACCTCAGTGCCGATCGCCCGGCCGCCGCCCACTCCTGACAACCAGCCTCGGCCGCCGCCCACTCCTGACAACCAGCTGCCTGACAACCAGCCCCGGCCGCCGCCTACTCCTGGCAACCAGCCCCGGCCCCCGCCGCCAACCGGGCATGCACCCCGGCGTCGATCCCCGGCTCCATGACCCGCGCCGCGAGCCAGGCCGCGCCCACCGCGCCCGGCGCCGCGATCAGCGGCGTCCCGCCGTGGTGCTCGGCCAGCCGCCGCTGTACCTCGGCGCCGATCGGGCCGGGCGCCGTCAGCAGCGAGCCCGCCAGGACCAGTGGCTCCTCGGAGTTGTCGCCGGTGAGGGCGGTCGCGGTGGCCATCAGGAGGCTGACCGCGCGGTCCACGATGCGCTGCGCCACCCGGTCCCCGGCCGTCGCCGCCGCCGAGACCAGCGGGGCCAGTGCCGCCAGGGCGATCGGCGGGCCGTCGTAGACCGCGTCCCGCAGCGCCGCGATCTGCTCGCCGGTGGACTGCGGCACCACGTCGTCGGTCACCGTGGACAGGACCGCCCCGGCCAGCAGCGTCGGCTCGCCGCGGCCGTCCAGGGCCGCGAACACCGCGCGGACCGCCTGGCGCCCGATCCAGAACCCGGATCCGTCGTCGCCGACCAGCCAGCCGTTGCCGTCGATGCGGGCGGTGACCTCCTCGCCCTCGACGCGGGCGGCTATCGAGCCGACGCCGGCGATCAGGACCGAGCCGCTGGGGCGCGGGGTGCCGGCGGCGAAGGCGGTCACGGCGTCCGCGACCACCAGGACCGGACAGGTCAGCCCGGCGTCCACCCAGGTCTTGGCCAGTGCCTCGGCGCTGGAGCCGCGGGAGTAGCGCAGGATGCCGGCCGCGCCGACCACCACGCCGGCCACCGACGCCGGGGTGACCGTGCCCATCGCCTGCCTGACCGCGTCGCTCAGGTGCGCCACGACGTCCGGGATCGGCAGCGCCGTCGGGTTCGCCAGTGCCGAGCGCCCGCGCCCGATCACCTCGCCCCCGACCGTCGCGACCACCGCCTCCACCAGCGTCGACCCGGCCTCCACGCCCAGCACGACGCCGGTCCGCGCGGCCTGCCGCCGCGGCGCCGCCCCGGCGGCTGCGCGGTCGGGGCCCGCGGCCGGGACGGCCGGAGTCGGAGCCGAGGCGGCGGGGGAAGCGGACGGCATGGGTCCTCCTGGCGTGGCCTTCACGCCCAGGTGTTGGGCGCTGCCGGACTGGTCGGTGCCTGACACAGTCTGGCATGCGAACCCGGGCCTGAGAACGGTTCCGGCCAGGTCCGGGACCGGTTACGGCCAGGTCCGCCGACCGGTTACGGCGGCCGACGAAGCGGGCGGACCGCGCGTTCCGGTCCGCCCGCTCGCCGATCCGCCGCGCACCGTCAGGACGTGGAGGCCACCACGTTCACATCGGCCGCGTTCACGAACGCCATCCGGTGGTTGTAGGTGATCAGGTAGTACTGCGTCGCACCCTTGAAGTCGGTCTGGTCCATGAACGCCGACCCGTCGATGTTGTAGGCGTTGAACCAGTCGCTCTGTAGCGGTTTGCCGTCGGTGACATAAGCCTGACCGGCGGCCAGCACGTACTTCGACGCGATCCGCTGCGAGCGCGGCACGCCGCCGTACCAGCTGGTGAACGCCGCCGGGTAGGCCGAGGCCTCCGGGAACGACTCGACGTACACCGGCACCGTCGCCTTGCCCGGCTTCGGCGTCACCGTCAGCGCCTTCACCGGCGCCGCGCTGACCGGCCCCAACTCGTTGTGGAACCACGCTTTCTGCCCGGCGTACCAGATCGCGATCCAGCCGCCGGGCGCCCGGTCGGCGACCACGAACTCCTGCCCGCTGCTGGCCTTGTCACCCCAGTCGTCGGCCTGGATGGTGCCGGCCGAGCCGTCGGTGTGCAGGTAGGGATCGGACAGCAGAGGCGCGCTGTCACTGGGCGCCGTGCGCAGGAACACGAAGCTTGTGGGCTGCTTCGGCATGTCCTTGTAGTAGCTGGCCGGGCAGGGCCCGTTCAGGTTCGGCCACTCGGCGCCGTGGTACGGCCCCGGGAACGGCGTCAGGTCCTGGATGTTCTGGCAGCCGGAGACCACCTGCTGGTTCAGCTGGAAGACCGGGTTGACGGCCACCACGTTCGACGACGGCGGGGCGTCGGCGTGGATCGGCGCGCCGAGCAGGTCCATGAAGTGCGACCAGTTCCAGTACGGTCCCGGGTCCCAGTGCTGCGAGGCGATGCTGCCGTCGCTGCTGCCGGGGATGTTGTCGTGCCCGAGGATGTGCTGGCGGTCCAACGGGATGTCGTACTTCGCGGCCAGGTAGCGGACCAGCGCGGCCGTCGAGCGGTACATCGCCTCGCTGTACCAGGTGGCCCCGTCGATCGCGTAGCCCTCCTGCTCGATGCCGACCGAGTGCTGGTAGAACGACTCGTTGCCGCTGTCCCAGGCGATGTCCTCGGTCGGCAGCAGCTGGGTGACGTGGCCGTCCTCGGAGCGCACCTCGTAGTTCGCCGAGGCGAAGTACGACGGGTCGTGGAACAGCCACAGCGTGCCGTCGTTGGTCTCTTCGTTGTCGTGCAGCGTGATGTAGCGGATGTCGGTGGTGACCGGACGGTTCGCCGGGTCGTGATCCCCGTAGTCCGACTTGTCGGTCGCGCTGAGCTGGTAGAAGCCGCTGGGGGAGTAGCTGCAGTCCAGGTTGGCCGGGCACTCCGGGGCGCTGAGCTGGGACGGGTCGTGGACCGGGTCGGCCGGCGGGACCACGCTGACCAGGCCGAGCCGCTGGGCGCCGTTCGGGTCGTCGAAGGCCCACGGCTGCGCGGGCAGCGCCAGGGTCTGGCCGTCCTGGGTGGTGGCCGACTGGCCGGTGCGGATCGTGGTGAAGACGTCGTCGGTGAAGACCTGCGCGACCTTCGTCTCCGAGGCCTCGGAGTAGCGCGCGACGCCGACGGTCCAGCCCGGCAGGTCCAGCGCCGGGGGCAGGACGCCGTGGTTGTACTGCTTCTCATAGGACGCCAGCAGCGCGGCCCCGGCGCGGATGTTCTGGACGTCGTTCGTCTCGGCCGTGGTCAGGTCGACTCCGGCCAGCGCCGCGGCCTTCGCGGCGGTGTGCAGCGACGGCGCGTTCAGCAGATCCGGGCTGCGGAAGGTGCTGGTGAAACCGGCGCTGTTCAGCTCGGCCTGGGTCAGGTTGGTCAGGTTCATCGGGCCGTAGCCGGCCGAGAAACTGGGCTTGCCGCCGTGCGCCTCCCACATCGACTCGTTGTAGGACACGGACAGCAGGACCGGCAGCGGCACGCCGAACTCGGCGGCCGCCGCGGCGAACGCGGCCTGGCGCCCGGCCGGGTCGGCGGGGCTGGACGGGCCCGCCTTGGGACCGGCCATCGGGCTGCCGGCCGCGGCGGCGCTGTGCGCGGCCGGCACGACCGCGGCGCCGGCCGCCACCAGAGCGGTGGCGAGGACGGGAATCAGTGCTCTGCGCCTCGGGGGGCGTCTCATGGGGCTCCTTCGTCTTCTTCAGGAGGGGGGAGCGGGAGCGTCGTTCTTTGATGCGATTGGTGCGTTCGATGCGATCGGTGCGTTCGGTGCGGCCACGCCGACCAGGGCGGCCGCGTGGCAGGCAGCGTGCCGCCCGCTCGAGGGCAGCGGCTTGGGGTCGACAGTCCGGCACTGCTCGGCCACGCCCAGCCGCTCGGCCTCACCGGAGGCCAGCAGCGGACAGCGCGGATGGAAGCGGCAGCCGAGCGGGATCGCGGCGGAGTCGGGCGTCTCGCCGGACAGGATCACCGGCTCCCGATCGGACTCGGCGACCACCGAAAGCAGAGCCTTGGTATAAGGGTGCTGAGGCTCGGTCAGGACCTCCTCGACGGTCCCGGTCTCCACGATCCGCCCCAGATACATCACCGCGACCCGGTCGGCGATGTTCCACGCCAGCCCCAAGTCGTGCGTGACGACCAGCGCCGACAACCCGGCCCCGGCGCGCAGATCCAGCATCAGCTTCAGGATCTCGCCGCGCACCGAGGCGTCCAGCGACGCCACCGGCTCGTCGGCGACCAACACCTGCGGATCCAGCACCAACGCCCCGGCGATCACCACACGCTGCCGCTGCCCGCCGGAGAGCTCATGCGGATGCTGACCGACGAACCGCTCGGGCGGACGCAGCCCGGCCCGCGACAGGGCGTCGGCGACCTTGGCCTTCTCATCGCGGAACTCGCCGAGCGCGGACTTGCCGTGGATACGTAAGCCTTCAGCCACGGCCTCGTAGACACTGCGGCGCGGATTCAGCGCACCGGTCGGATCCTGCAACACCAACTGCACACCGCGCCGATACGCCTTCAACGCCCGGGCCCGGTAGGACACCGGCTTGCCGTCCTGAAGCACCCGCCCGGCCGTCGGCACGACGAGCCCGGTGAGCGCACGAGCCAGCGTGGACTTGCCGCAGCCGGATTCGCCGACCAGCGCGACGATCTCGCCCTGCGCGATGTCCAGGTCGACGCCGTCCACGGCACGCGCCCGGCCCCGGCCGTGGCGGGATCGGAAGGTGACGTAGAGGTCGCGGACGGACAGAACGGGTGGCCGGGACTCACCCGCCGACGCCTGCACAGCACTTTCCGGCACGGTCTCGGCGACCGGCCCGGAATCAGCTGCCTGCCGCTCAGTCGCTGGCTGCTCTGCCGCCGCACTTTCATCGACCTCTGCCTCAGCACCGGCCGAAACGCCTTGCGCCGCCAGCTCCGGCGCCGCTTCCTGCTCGGGCACCGCTTCGTGCTCCAGCCCCGCTTCGTCCCCTCCGAGGCGCGGCTCGCCGGTCGCTCCCATCTCCACCTCCGCGCTCACAACGCCTCCCGCAGAACGTCCATCCGCACACAAGCCGCTGTCCGCCCCGGGCCCGCGGCCACCAGCGGCGGCTCGGCCGTCAGGCACTCGTCCGCGGCGATCGGGCAGCGCGGCGCGAATGTGCAGCCGGCCGGGAGCTGCGCCGGGTCCGGTGGATCGCCGGGCAGGCCGCGCGGGCCCCGACGTGAGGCGGCGTCGCCGATGCGCGGGAAGGCGCCGGCCAGTGCTCGGCCGTAGGGATGGCGCGCGTCGGTGAACACCTGGTCGGCCGGTCCCTGCTCGGCGATGCGGCCCGCGTACATCACCGCCAGGCGGTCGCAGTGCTCGGCCAGTACCGCCAGGTCGTGGCTGATCATCAGCAGGCTGATGCCGTGCTCGGTGACCAGCTCGCCGATCAGGCGCAGGATCTGCGCCTGGATCATCACGTCCAGTGCGGTGGTCGGCTCGTCGGCCACGATCAGGCGGGGCGAGCAGGCCAGGGCCATGGCGATCATCACGCGCTGCCGTTGCCCGCCGGACAGCTCGTGCGGGTAGGCCGAGGCCCGCGCGGCGACCAGGCCCACCTGGTCCAGCAGGGTGGCGACCCGGCGGTCGGCGGCGGCGCGCGAGACGCTCTTGTCGTGCAGCAGGATCGGCTCGGCGATCTGGTCGCCGACCCGGCGGACCGGGTTCAGCGAGTGCATCGCGCCCTGGAACACGATCGAGGCCTCGGCCCAGCGCACGGCGCGCAGCCGGCCCCAGGTCATGGCCTGGACGTCCTCGCCGGCCAGCAGGATCCTGCCGGTGATCTGCGTCGACTTCGGCAGCAGCCGCAGCACGGCACCGGCCAGCGTGGACTTGCCGCAGCCGGACTCCCCGGCCAGGCCCAGCCGGCCGCCGGCGGGCAGCGCGAGGTCGACGCCCCGCACCGCCGGGATCGGGCCGGCCGCCGTCTTGTAGGAGACGTGCAGGTCTTCCAACCTCAGCACATCGCCGCCCGATGCCTGGTCCTGGACCGCGTCGTCGTGCACTGTCTCTGTCACATCCGCTCCTGAAGCCGCGGGTTGAGCACCTGTTCCAGCGCCCGGCCGACGAGGGTGAAGGCCAGCGCCACCAGGACGATCGCGACGCCGGGGGGCATCAGGATCCACCACTCCCCGGCGCTGAACGCCCCGACGGTGCGGGCCAGTTGCAGCGTCGTGCCCCAGGACACCTTCGTCGGGTCGCTCAGGCCCAGGAAGGCCAGCGTCGCCTCGGTCAGGATCGCCGCCGACACCGTCAGCGTGGCCTGGGCCAGCATCAGGGGCATGACGTTCGGCAGGATGTGCACCCGCATCACGTGCCAGTGCCCGCCGCCCAGCGCCTTGGCCCGCTCGATGTACGGCCGGGACTCCACCGACAGCGTCTGCGCCCGCACCACGCGCGCCGTGGTCGGCCAGGCCGTCACCCCGATCGCCACCACCACCGTCCCGACCCCCGGGGTCAGCACCGAGGCCAGCGCGGTGGCCAGCACCAGCACCGGCAGCACCAGGAACCAGTCGGTGACGCGCATCAGCACCGTGTCGGTCCAGCCGCCGAAGTGCCCGGCGACCACCCCGACCAGCGCCCCGATCCCGACCGCCAGCAGCGTGGCCAGCGCGCCCACGGTCAGCGAGATCCGCGCGCCCCAGATCGTGACGTCCACCATCGACCGGCCGTAGGCGTCGGTGCCGAGCAGGAAGTGGCCCGACGGGGCCTGGCGCGGCGTGCCCGGGGCGAACGCCGCCGACAGGTCGTTGGCGGAGATGAACAGCGGGGCGGCCAGGGCCACCAGGGCGGTCAGCACCAGGAAGCCCAGGCCGACCATCCCGGCCCGCCGTCGGCGGAAGTCGGCGATCACGATGTGCGCACTCTCGGGTCGAGGATCGGGTAGAGCAGTTCGGCCAGCAGGTTCATCACGATCACCGCGGCCGAGAAGAAGATGAACAGCCCTTCCAGCAGCGGCTGGTCCGGCACGGTCAGCGCCTCGTAGAACAGCGACCCGAGCCCGGGCCAGGAGAAGATGGTCTCGGCCAGGATCGAGCCGGACACCGCGGTGCCCAGGTTCAGGAACACCAGCGTGACGGCCGGCAGCATCGAGTTCGGCACGGCGTGCTTGCGCCGCACGTCGTCCTCCCGCAGCCCCTTGGCCCGCGCCGTGGTGAGGTAGTCGGAGCCGACCTCCTCCAGCAGCGTGGCGCGCATCGTCAGCAGATACTGCGCGTACAGCACCGCGACCAGCGTCAGACACGGCAGCACCAGATGCCGGAAGTGGTCCCAGATCACCGGGAACAGCCCGTGCACGTTCGGCGAGCTCATGCCGCCGGTCGGGAACATCCCCGGGATCGGCCCGAAGCCGACGCTGAACACCATGATCATGATCAGCGCGAGCCAGAACGTCGGCATCGACCACAGCACCAGCGCGATGCCGGTGTTGGCGCGATCCGATCGGCTGCCGTTCCGCCACGCCGAGCGCACGCCGATCCGCAGCCCCAGGAACGCCGAGATCAGCGTCGCGGTGCCGACCAGGTAGACCGTGGCCCAGACGTGGCTGCCGATCAGAGAGCTGACAGAGGTCTTGTATTGGTAGGACGTGCCCAGGTCGCCCCGCACGATGCGGGACGTGTAGTCGCCGAACTGCGAGATCAGCGGCTTGTCGATGCCGAACTGGTGGCGCAGCGTGGCCAACTGGGCGTTGGTCATGGCCCGGCCCCGGGTCAGGGACCGCACCGGGTCGCCGGGCACGACGCGGAACAGGAAGAAGCCGGTGAACACCACGGCCAGCATGCTCACAGCGGCCCCGACCAGGCGGCCGACGACGTAACGCAGGGGGATGACGGGCCCGCGCCGGGCCGCCGCGCCCCCTTCCGGGGCGGGCGGCACGGCGGCGGTGTCCGGCAGTGCGGAGGCGGTGATCGACACGTGCTACTCGCGTTCTTCGGCGCTCGCGGTGCGCCGCCGGCGCATCAGCACCAGGCCGCCGCCGCCCACGACCACCACGATCACGACCACGATGCCGATGACCAGACCGGTGGAACTCGATGACGACTTCGACGAGGACCCCGAGGCCGCCGACGCGGCGGCGGGCTTGGCGGACCAGAAGGACCAGTAGCCGTCCTGGCCCCAGTACACGCCCTTGGGCTGCGGCTGCTTGTCCCACGAGCCGATCACGTCGGACCGGTAGGCCTCCAGGACGTCCGGGTAGTACAGGACGTTGATGTAGGCGTCGGTGTAGAGCACCTGCTCCATCTGCTTGACGTCATCGGCGCGGGTCGCCGGGTCGTACTCGGTGATCTGCTTGGCGTACAGCGCGTCGAAGTTCTTGTCGCAGAGGAAGTCGTCGGTGGCGCCGGTCTTGCCGGGGGCGCTGGGGCGGGTGGCGCAGGTCTGGATCGACAGCACGGCGTCCGGGTCCGGGTTCGCCGTCCAGCTGTCGAAGGCCAGGTCGAAGTTGCCGGCCACCTCGGTGTCGCCGAGCTTGCCCTGGTCCACCAGCGAGGTGGTGGTGGCGATGCCGACGGCCTTGAGGAATTCGGCGACGTAGGTCGCGTCCTGGGTGTCGTCGGGCCGGTTGGTCTCGCCCATCAGACGCAGGTTCAGCGGCTTGCCGTCGGGCATCGTCCGCATCCCGTCCGAGCCCTTCTTGAACCCGGCGGCGTCCAGCATCTGGTTGGCCTTGTCCGGGTCGTAGGTGTAGGCCGTCGAGGGGTCCGGACTCCAGTGATAGGTGGAGAACACCGGCGGGATGTAGCCGCTGCCGGTCGTGCCGTAGCCGCCGAGCGTCTTGGTGACCAGCGTCTTGGTGTCGATCGCGTACATCAGCGCCTGGCGGAACTGCTGGTTCTGCAACGCCGGGCTGCCGTCGCCGAACGCCTGCCCGGTCGCGGTGGTGGCGCCGGGGTTGACCGCCAGCGCGTAGAAGCGCTTGCCGGGGGCGTCATTGGTGACGATGTCGGACTGGCCCTTCAGCGACTCGTACTGCGCCGGGGTCAGGCCGTCAACGAAGTCGATCTCACCCTTCTTCAGGGCCTCCACTTCGGAGTCGGCGTCCTTGTAGAACTTGAAGACCAGGTGGTCGAAGGCCGGCTTGCCGCGCCAGTAGTCCGGGTTGGCGTCCAGCGTCAGGTACTGGTCCTTCTGGTAGCCGGTGAGGATGAACGGACCGTCGCCGACCACCGGGAACTGGGTGTCGTTGTTGAAGGTGCCGATGTCCTTCACGTGCCCGGCCCAGATGTGCTCCGGCACGATCGGCACGTCCAGCGCCAGCATCGTGGACTGCGGCTGCTTCAAGGTGATGACCAGCTGGTTCCCGGTCGCCGTCACCTTGGCGAAGTTGGCGACGAAGTTGCCGTTCGCGGTGGCCGCGTCCGGGTTGGTCATCATCAGGTTGTAGGTCCAGGCCGCGTCCGCCGCGGTCACCGGCTGGCCGTCGGACCACTTCATCCCGTCGCGGATGGTGTAGGTCCAGGTCAGCTTGTCGGCCGAGGTGGTCCAGGAGGTCGCCAGCGCGCCGATCGGATGGTCGTCGGTCGGGTCGTAGTTGGTGAGGAAGTCGTACATCAGCCGGTGGATCTGGGTCGGCAGCGCGCGCTGGGCCAGGAACGGCGACAGCGAGTCGATGGTGCTGGTGACCCCGACGGTCAGGGTCTTGCCGCTGCTGGAAGCAGAGGCCGTATCCGCCTCGGAGTATGTGCTCTGGCTATGTGCGCCGCGCGCCTGCGCCTGCGCCGGACCGGACGCGGCGGCGGCCGGAGCGCTCAGCACCGCCGCCCCGGCCAGGGCCGCCGCGAGGGCGAAAGCACGTCGTCGGGGGTTTCGGAAAGGCATGGCATCCTCACAGCGATATCGGTGCAGCCCTGCGGGGCGGGTGTCCGCGTAAGTCGTGCGCCGAGTGTGGCAATTCCTTGAGGAGTCGTCAAGAGTCCACGTATTGTTCGGCCAAGAAACCACATATTCTGCTGATGGCGAGGGACGTCGGCCTTCCCTCGCGGGCGCGCCCCACTACGCTGGGGGCAGCGTGCGTCCGCACGCTGCCCGCCCCGGCCAGTGGAGTCCCGAGGAGATGAAGGAAGAACTGCTCGACGCGGTCCTCCCCGAGGAGCGCCGCCTGCGCATCGCCGCGCAGCTGCGCCGCGACACCCGAGTGCGGGTCGAGGACCTGGCCGCCCGTTACGGCGTCTCCGGCGAGACGATCCGCCGCGACCTGCAGGTCCTGGAGGAACGCGGCATCTTGCGCCGGGTCTACGGCGGAGCCGTCGCGCAGGAGACCCGGGGCTGGGAACCCGGCGCCGACGAGCGGGCCATCGCCCGGCTGGACCCCAAGCGGGCCATCGCCGCCGCGGTCGCCGCGCTGGTCGAACCGGGGGAGACGCTGGTCTTCGACCTGGGCACCACGGTCGCCGAGACGGCCCGCGCGCTGCCCGCCACGTTCAGCGGCCGGGCGCTGTGCGTCGGGCTGCCGACCGCCGCCGAACTGGCCGGCCGCGAGGGCGTCGAGGTGCACCTGGCCGGCGGTCAGGTGCGGCGCGACGACCTGTCCTGCGTCGGCCCGGGCTCGGAGAAGTTCTTCGAGCGCTTCTTCGCCGACCGGGCCTTCATCGCGGCCTCCGGCGTGCACCTCAAGGCCGGGGTGACCAGCGACCGGCTGGAGGAGATCCCGGTCCGGCAGGCGATCCTGGCCCAGGCCCAGGCCGTCTACGTGCTCGCCGACGGCGCCAAGCTCGGCCGGGTCGCGGTCGGCCGGGTGTGCCCGCTGTCCGCGGTCACCGCGATCGTCACCGACTCCGGCGCCGACCCCGAGGCGGTGCGCGCGCTGGAGCAGAGCGGGACCCGGGTGATCGTCGCGCCGACCGGCTCCGAGCTCGACTGAGCCCTGAGTCTGATCGCTCTGAGTCTGATGACCCTGGGCCTGATCGCTCTGGGCCTGATCGGGCCGAAGCTCAACGGGCCTGTGAGCCCGACCGGTCCTGAGGTTTTGAGGAAGCCGTCCGGTCCCGGCTCACCAGGTCGGGTTGTTCGGATCCGCGACGGGCGGCAGCGCCAGGTCGTGCGGCTTGTAGACGTAGGCCACGCCGCCGGAGCCGGAGCCGGTGGTGCCGTCGGTGCGGGTCCAGTATGTCCGCAGCCAGATGTTCTCCAGCTGGCCGCGCTGGTAGACGTGCCGTACCGCCGCGTCCGAGGGTGAGAACGGGTCGTCCACGATGAAGTCCCCGGTCGCGGTGAACCCGACGACCACCATCAGGTGCCCGGCGGTGCCGTAGCCGGAACCGGTCAGCTCGCCGTTGTCGAAGGCCACTGAGATCGCCACCGGGATCCCGGCCTTGACCAGCGTCTCCAGGGCGTCGACCGAGGGCAGCTGGACGATCTCGGCGTCCAGCCCGTAGTGCGCGGCGTAGGCGGCGTTGAAGGGCCAGTTGCCGGTGCCCCGGTAGGCGTAGTCATACGTCGAGCGGGCCGCGTAGTCCACGCTCGGGTCGGCGTAGGACGGGTCCACCCACGCCAGGTCCGCCGCGCTCGGCCCGTCGCCCCAGTACTCGGCGATCATCTCGCTGGACGTCGGGCTGCACCAGGCGTCCCCGCCCCCGCCGTACTGGTTGTACTGCCCGACGTGGATCTGCTGCGAGTATCGCGGAACCGCCAGCTCGGTGCCCTCGGCGCCGCCGAGCGGGCTCGGGGTGACGCCGGTGCGGGCCGGCACGGCCGAGGCGAACGCGCCGAGCTGCCACAACCGCGGCGAGGCGGTGCTGGTCGGCAGCCGGTACAGCGTGGCCCGCAGCTGGTAGGCCTGGATCGAGTGCCCGGCCGCGGCATTGAAGGTGTCGGTGTCGACCTGGCCGTAGACCCCGGCCGAAGGGCTGGTGGAGGTGCGGTCGATGTCGGTGTCGCCGGAGGCCCAGTCGCCCATGTCCAGCCAGCCGGTCTGGTGCCCGTCCTCCATCGTCGCGTTCAGCTCGACCTCCAGCCAGGTGCCGGCCGGGGTCTGCGCGTCCCAGGACGAGACCAGCTCGGTGGCACCGAATCCCGGCGTGTAGGACGGCGAGGTCCAGGTGCTGAAGGCGTAGGTTTTGGTGGTGTGAAGGTAAGGGTCCTTATAGCGCGTGCTGCCGACGGTGCTGGAGATGGCGATGCCCTGCCGGTCGCCGGCCAGGGCCGTCACCCCGGCCGCGGTGCCGGCCTGGAAGTCGGCCTGGGTGGTCCACTTGTGGAAGGTGACGCGCTCGCCGGCGGTCGGCGCGGCCCCGGCGGGGACGGTCCGGGCTGTCGCCGGAGCCGGGCTGGTGCCGGGAGCGGCGGCCGCCCCGGTCCCGGTGCCCGCGATGCCGGTCGCGGTCAGCACTGCCGCGCAGGTCAGGGCCCTCGTCGAGCGCAGTGTGCGCCGGGTGCGAGGTGCGTGGGCGCTGCGCATGACTGCCTCCGGATGTTCCTCGGCGGTGCTGGGGCCCTCCCCGAACCGGGAGTGTGGCAGTCACCCCAGCACCCGTCAAGAATCATCTTGGTTTCTTGTTGATTTTGCGTGACAAACCGCGGTGCCGGCCGCACCATGTCCGAGGAGTCGATCCGGACTCTGATACCCCCACCCCACGATGTCTGGACGGTGTTAGCGACAGATGATGAGACGGGATACGAGCCGAGCCCGTGGTGCGCGCCGGCGCGGGGCAGCGCTGGCGCTGGCCGCCGCGGCGCTGCTCACGTTCGGCCTGAGCGGCGCTCCGGCCCGGGCCGGGACGGTCGGCGGCGGCAGTGTCAACGCGGCCTTCGCCGATGCGGCGCACGCCTACGGGGTACCGCAGCAGGTGCTGGAATCGGTCTGCTACCTGGAGGGCCGGCTCAGCGCGCACAGCGGTCAGCCCAGCATCGACAACGGCTACGGCTGCATGAACCTGGTGAAGAACGACAAGACCGACACCCTGGACCAGGCGGCGAAGCTGACCGGGCTCAGTGTCAGTGCCCTGCAACACGACACGGCCGCCAACATCCGCGGCGGCGCGGCGGTGCTGCGGGCCGCGGCGCTGACCCTGGCGCCGAAGCTCCCGGCGACGCTGGCCGGCTGGTACGGGCCGATCGCCGCCTACAGCCACGCCTCCTCGCGCTCGGTGGCCGGCATGTACGCCGACGCGGCGTTCCAGCTGATCCAGACGGGCTTCAGCGGCACGGCCGACGACGGCTCCCAGGTGACCCTGGCGCCGCAGGCGGTCATGCCGGACAAGTCCAAGCTGGACTCCGTGCCGCTGGCGCCGGCGGCGCTGCCGGCCGGCTGCACGCAGGACAGCAACGTCGACTACCCGTCGGCCGTGGACTGCGTGGTGCCCACGACGTATGACTGCAACACGGTCAGCGGCGCGTGCACCTACCAGAGCTCGAACCGGCCGACGAGCTTCGCCCTGTACGACGTGACCATCCACGACATCGAGGGCACCGCCGCCGACGCGATCAGCACGTTCCAGGACATCAACAGCGGCGTCAGCGTGCACTACGTCGTCGACAGCGACGGCACCGTCTACCAGACGCTCAGAGAGAAGGACATCGCCTACCACGCGGGCAACTTCTGGTACAACGAGCACGCCGTGGGCATCGAGCACGCGGGCATCGACGCCACCGGCTACCAGTGGTACAACGCCACCGAGTACCTGGCCTCGGCCAAGCTGACCGCATACCTGCTGAACAAGTACAACATCCCGCTGGACCACGCCCACATCAACTCGCATGGCACCACCCCGTCGCCGACCGTCGGCACTTCGCCGAACCACGTCGACCCGGGCAAGTACTGGCTGTGGGACTACTACTTCGGGCTGATCCACTCCCTGGGCGTCGCCTACCCGACCGGGAACACCCCGGCCGCCGGTCTGTTCCGGGTCGACCCGAGCAGCGACCAGGCGCCGGACGGCCCGAACGGGACCGAGACGACGGCCAACAACAGCTTCTTCACCCTCTACACCGGTCCCAGTACCAAGGACGCGGTGATCCCCGGCGCGCCGGGCACCGATCCGACGGACGAGACCACGAACGTCGAGACCCAGATGCCGTACTACTCCCTGGCCTCCCAGCCGGACCAGGCCGGGACCGGGATGACCATGTACGAGATCTGGTACGGCGAGAACGACCAGCTCGGCAACTCCACGCCGAGCTACAGCGCGGACGCGAAGAAGGCGTGGCTGGCGGTACCGGCAGGTTCGGCGGTGCCCGTGCACTCCTACGTGGTGAGCCTGAAGCCGAGCACCGCCGGTGCGACGATCGGCGTCTACGGCCGGCCGACCACCGACGCCTCCGACATCATCGGCACCGCCCCGACCGGCTCGCTGTGGGCCGCGCCGAAGTCGGTGTTCGAGGACGGGACGAAGAACCTGTGGTTCGGGATCGACTACAACCACCGCGAGGCTTGGGTGCCCAGCTCCGAGGTGACGGTCATCGATTGGTACTGAGGCTCTACTGGTGCTGAAGATCTACCGGTACTGAAGATCTATCGGTAATCAAGATCTATCGGTAATCAAGATCTACCAATACTGACGAATCATGGTGCCGTGGCGTGGAATGTTGGGTTCCGCGCCACGGCACCACGCTGTCTGCCGGCCCGCGTTGTCAGCCGCGCCGGGTCAGGACGATCGTCGACAGGATGTAGACCCCGCCCGCCACCGCGCACAGGTTGGCCCACGTGTCCTGCCCGTGGCCGCGGACCGTTGAGACGATGAAGCCGCCGACCAGCACCATGACCAGCACGTGCAGCGTCACCGAGGACGCGCGCTGCTCGATCGACCGGCCCCGCTCGTCGCTGCTCTGGCCGCGCAGCAGCGACAGCGCCTCCGAGCGCCGGGAGCCGAAGACCAGGACCACCGCGTAACCGAGCATGACGACCAGCCCGGCGACCGCCATCCCGATGTCGTGGTGGCCCAGGTAGATCGCCAGGAACACCCCGCCCATGACGATCGCGGTCACCGGCACGATCCACGACCCCCGCCGGCCGCCGCGCCCCCGCGCGGTCCCCTCCGCTTCCGCGTCAGCATCCGTCGACATGGAACATCCCCTCCACTGTTGTGCCGAAATACCGGGCGATGCGGATCGCCAGGGGGAGCGAGGGGTCGTAGCGCGACTGCTCGATCGCGTTCACCGTCTGCCGCGACACCCCGAGCGCCTGCCCCAGGTCCTGCTGCGACTGGCCCTTGGCCTGCCGCAGTGCCCGCATGTCGTTCCGCATGAATGGAAAGTACGCTTTACATCGCGCGACTGTCAAACACCCTTTACATCGGCCAACGGGCCGGATAGTAGTGCGCCCGTAGGAGCGCACCCGCGCAGTGACCCGTCCTTTACGCTTCGCTCTCGCCGGACTACGGTGACCCACGTGTCAGGCCGTGGACTACGCCCACCGGACCCGGCTACTACCGCACACCGTGCATACCGGCTCCTGGCCGCCGGCCGCCCGGCCCAGGCCGATCCGGTGGCGGCCGTCGCCTCGGGCCTCGACGTCTCCGAAGACGAGGCGCGCGCCGGCGTGGAATGGCTCGGCGAGCGCAGCCTGCTGACCCCCGACGACGGCGCGGTGGCGCTCCCCGAGCACGCGGTGCTGGACGTCCTGGCGCAGGCGCGCGGCGGCCTGGGCCGGATGGCCGAGGAGGTCGAGCGCTGGCGCGGCGCCGTCGCCGACCTGGCGGACCTGGTCTCCGGAGCACCCCCGAGCTTCGAGTCCGAGCGCGTGGAGGTCCTGCGCTTCACCGACCGGGCCCAACTCCGGCACTGGCTGGACGACCGCGCACCGCTCAACCGCCAGGAGGCGGTCGCGATGCATCCCGCGCTGGCCCCGAACGACGTGCTGCGCGAGAGCTTGAAAGTGGACCTGGAACTGCTGCGGCGCGGGGTGGGCTTCCGGATGCTGGTGTCGCGGACCGCCGCGCGCCGGGCCGGTGCGGCGGCGTATCTGAGCGCGTTGGAACGCACCGGCGGCCAGGTACGCGTCGCCGACGCGATCCCGCTCCAGATGCTGGTGCTCGACAGCTCGGTCGTGGTCACCCCGGGCGCGGATACCGAGGAGCCGTGCGACGTGGTGATCCGCAGCGCGGTGGTCGGGCGCTGTCTGCTGGCGGCGTTCGAGCACCTGTGGGTCGGCGCGGAGAAGTACGCGACGTTCGTCGGTGCGGGCGGCGATCAGGGCGAGGAGCTGACGGCCGTGCACGTCAGACTGCTGCGGGCGCTGGCGACCGGCGCGAAGGACGAGGCGATAGCCCGCCAGCTCGGGTGCTCGGAGCGGACGCTGCGCCGCCTGGTCGCGCAGACGCTGGAGACGCTGGGGGTGCGCAGCCGGTTCGCGGCCGGGGCCAAGGCCGCTCAGTTGGGGCTTCTGGACTGAAGCGTTGCACCGGTCCGCCATCGATCCCAGCAGATGGCAACGAACATCCCAAACGATGGCAAAACCAGCAGTCCAGCCGCTTCCCGCTGCCCCCGTCCGGGCCGCTCAACAGCCTGAACACCTCTTGCCGCACCTAGGCCGCGACCGGCCATGTCCGCCATCGGCCCATGTCCACACGTTCCCAACCGGCCGTTCGGTTCCGAGACTGACCAATCAGTCCCCGTCCATTCATCGGAACTGGAGATACCCCATGCACACCTCCCTCGCCCCCCACCTCCGTGGCGTCCGCCGCACCCGACTCGCCGCCGTCGCGATCGCGTGCGGGGCCCTGGTCGTCGGCAGCGGCGCCGCCACGCCCGCCGCCGCCGCGCACCACAGCCCGATATCGTTCGGCCACCACCGGAACGTGAAGAACTTCCAGGACAGCAACTGGGGCGGCTACGTCGCCACCGGCAACTTCACCAGCATCTCCGGCTCATGGACCGAGCCGCAGGTCACCTGCAACACCAGCAACGACCTGTACGCGCCGTGGGTCGGCATCGACGGCTACGGCTCGGAGAGCGTGGAGCAGACCGGCGTGCAGACCGACTGCTCCTCGGGCAGCCCGGTCTACTCGGCCTGGTACGAGATGTACCCGGCGCAGCCGGTCTACTGGAACGACCCGGTCTCGGCCGGCGACTCCTTCACCGGCAGCGTGGCCGACAGTGGCGGCGGCAACTACACCATCACCCTGACCGACAACACCGCCGGCTGGACCGAGACCACCCAGCAGCAGTACAACGGCCAGGACGCCAGCGCCGAGGCGGTCATCGAGTCGCCGACGTCGAGCTACCCGTCGTTCTCCGAGCAGGACTTCAGCAACGTCACCGTCGACGGCCAGGTCTTCGACTCGACCAACCCGCAGGCCCTGACCAGCGGCGGCTACGGCCCCACCGCGCTGAGCAACGGCTCGTTCGCGATGGAGCCCGGGGCCGGTTTCAACGCCCGGAAGTAGCGCGGAAGCAGGCTGCCTCCAGAAGTAGGATGCGGTTCTGCAAGACGGTGCCGGCGGTTTGGCTGGAACGGTTGGGAATGGGCCGTAACCAGTTGCTCTGAAGCCGGTGACCGAAGAGAAGGACAGACGGACCGACCGGTCGTCGACAGCCACCGGTCCGCCTCCGACGCCCGCCACGATCTCTCGTGGCGGGCGTTGTCACGTCCGCGGGCCTATAGGCGTTCTCATGCTCGCGCGCATATCGGTTCCCTCATTCAGCGATTCCGGCCACCATCGCCCGCGCCAAGGCGGCACACGTCGCGGCATCGACCTCTGTGGGCTGCCGGGTGACCAGCGTGAACAGTGCCCCGCCGAACAGCGCGGCCAGGGTCTGCACGTCCTCGCGCGACGTCTTCAACCCCAGCACCTGGTGCTGCTCGTGGCTGTAGTCGACCGCGGCCCGGTTGATCGTGTCCAACGTCTCCTGGAGCGCGGGCCGCCGTGTGGCCTCCAGCGTGAGCTCGTACACCGCCAGATAGCGCTCCCGATGCAGCTTCGCCGACATCTCCAGCGACATCGCCAGCAGTCCGATCAGCCCCTCCCGGTCCACCGGCCCGACGACCAGGCCGTGGGCGGCGGCCATGTCCTCCTCGTGCAGCTCCAACACCCGTTCGGCGGCCGCGCCCAGCAGCGCGTCCCGGCTGCCGAAGTAGTTCGCGGCGGTCCCGGGCGGCAGTTCGGCGGCGGCGTCGACCGCGCGGTGGCTGAAGCCGTGCAGGCCGGAGGCGGCCAGGACGCGCAGCGCGCCGTCGGCCAGGGCCCGGCGGCGGGCGAGGTTAGGGGGAGGGGCCATCACCCGGTGGATGATACCGGAACCGTGATAGTACTATGGCCGTGGTGGTATCAATCGGTGCGGCTCAGGAGGGGTCATCATGCAGGTGGCGGTAGTCGGGGCGGGGATCGGCGGGCTGGCCGTGGCGCGGGCGCTGATCGCGGACGGACACCAGGTGGCGTGCTACGAACGCGCCGAAGCGCTGCGCACCTCCGGTGCGGCGCTCACGCTCTGGAGCAACGGCACGGCCGTGCTCGACGCGCTCGGCGTCCCCTACGCCGACCTCGGCGCGCCGATCGACATCCTGGCCACGGTGCGCGGCACGGACGGCCGCACCCTGATGGACATAGACGTGGCCCACGCGGCCGACCGCTACGGCTTCCCGCACCGCTCCTCGCCCCGGCGCGAGATCATCCGGCGGCTGGCCCACGGCCTGCCGCCGGGCACCGTGCACTTCGACAAGCGCGCGGTCGGCGTGAGCCAGACCCCGGAGCAGGCCGAGGTCGGCTTCGACGACGGCACCTCGGTCACCGCCGAGCTGGTGATCGCCGCCGACGGCGCGTGCTCGGTGCTGCGCGAGACCGTCTTCGGCGATCCGACCCGCCCGGCCGCCTTCGCCACCTGGCAGGGCCTGACCCGGGTCGACATCGAGACCGCCCGCTCCACCCGCGGCCTGATGATCGTCGGCCGCGAGGGCATGTGCGGGCTGCTGCCGGCCGGCGACGGCCTGGTCATGTGGTGGTTCGACCGGCCCTGGAACCAGGACGACCCGCAGCCGGCGTCGGCGCTGGCCATGCTCAAGGAGCGCTTCGGCGACTGGGCCGCACCGGTGGCCGAGACCCTGGCCGCCGCCGACGACTCGCAGATCGAGTTCTTCGCCCACCGGCGCCAGAAGGTGGGCCGCGGCTGGAGCCGGGGCCGCGTGGTGCTGCTCGGCGACGCCGCGCACACCATGCCGCCGACCGTGGCCCAGGGCGCCAACCAGGCACTGGAGGACGCCTGGGCGCTGGCCCGCGGGCTGCGGGTGAAGCCCGGCGACCTGGCCGCCGGGCTGGCCGAGTACGAGCGCACCCGGCTCAAGGGCGCCCGGCTGACCCAGCGGATCGCCGGCTCGGAGCTGACGGACAAGTACCAGCCGGCCGTGATGCCGCTCATCCCGGACATCCTGGTGACCCGGTTCCACACCCGCTGGCTGAAGATGGTCAGCACCATCTTGACCGTGGGGGCGTAGCGCTTTCTGGGACGGGGCCGCTGTATCCACCCGGCTTGCGGCTGGGCAGGATGCCCGGGTGGGAGATGCGACGTCTGCGCCGGCGCCGACGGCGCACAGCGAGTGCCCGTCGGTCTGGCCGACCGAGAGCGTACGGCTGCGGGCCGAGGCCCCGGACTCGGTGCCCGGCCCGGCCGCGGTGCTCAGGCTGCTCGGCTCGGCGCGGCGCGCTGACGTCGCGCAAGCCCTCGACACCCTCAGCCCCGACCAGCTCGCCGAGGCCGTCACGACTGTCGCGCTGCCGCTCGCCCCGGCCGTCGTCGCCCACATCTCCGAGCACGGCCCCGCGCCGGCGCGCCGGATATTGGCACGCCGCCTGGTCGAGCAGCCGGAGTCGGTGCCACAGCGTCCCCTCACCCTCGACGCCTATCTCCGGGCCCTGCCCGAGGTCGAGACCGACGACCCCTGGAACGACCTCCTGCCCCGCCTGCGGGCCCGCGCGCTCGAAGCCCTCTGCGGCGCGACCCTGACCGCCGAGCAGCTGGTCGAGCACACCCGACCGGCGGGGCTCACCTTGGCGCTCGCCGTCTGCACGCCCGCCGACCGGCTGCGGCCCTGGGTCCGCCGTGCGACCGGGGACATCAGAGCCCTGCTCGCGCGGCGCCTGGCCGAGGAGTTGGGCGAGGACTACGAAAGCTGGGCCGCCGTGATCACCCTCGGCGGCACTTTCCGGGGCACGTTCGCCGAACTCCTCCACGGCGATGACGCCACCCCGCGGGTGTGGCGCTTCGTCCGCGAGACCCGTTCCGACCACGCCGCGCAGAACGTCCTGCTGGCCCTGGCCCCGCGCGGCATCGCAGCCCGCTACCTCGCCGATCTGGACGGACCGCCGGCCGTCCGCGGCTCGGGGACGCCAGACCCCCGGTGGGAGTTGATGCTTTCCAGCGGCCCGCTCTGCCGGCCGCTGATCGAGCATGTCATCGCGCTTGGCACCGCCGAGCAGGTGTTGTGGCTGGTCAAGAACAAGCTGTGTCCGGACTCGACGCTGGAGCGGGTGCTGCCCGGCCATGCCGCCGACATCTTCGACCTCCCGCTCACCTCGCCGCACGTCGCCGGCCGGGCCTTCCGTTCCATGGACCGCGAGGGACAGAACCGCGTGCGCTTGGCGTGGTGGGTGCGCGGTGCGTCCCAGGACCAGCTCATGGACCTCGCCTGGTCGCTGACCGACGCCCCGGGCCCGCTGCACGAACTGGTACTCGCGCTTTTCCCCGACCCCGTCGAGCCGTCGATGCTGACCTGTATGTACGCCGCCCTCGCCGAGGCGGCCGGACCGGAGCCGGTCTGGGCGCTCGAACTGCGCCGCGCCGGAACCCTGGAGCAGGCGATGCCCGAGGTCCGCGCCTCCATGGCGGCCTGCTCCGCCGCCCCGCTGATCGAGGCCGCCCGGCGGACACCGCGTCGGCACTGGATCGACACTCTGGACGACGACGGGTTCGGCTGTCAGCTGCTGCGTACCGAGGCCGAGCTCGACCGCACCGGCCACCTGCCGCTCGAAGCGCTGGTCGCCGAGCAGCTCGACGGACGTCCGGACCGCTGGCGTGCGGTGGCGCGGCGGCTCGCCGCCGCAGCGGGGCCGGTGGAGGCGGTGATGGCCGAGGCGGCGGCCCTCCACTTCGTGGACACTCCATGATCCGACGCGCTCCGCGGACTAGAATCATCTCCAATTGGTCACGCTAGAGCAGCCGCTCACCCCGGAGGAACCGTCATGGCCTCGACCGCCGTCCTTTCCGCGCACGCCGGAAACGCCCGGATCGCCGCACTTCGCGAAGCCCTCCGGAGGCGGGTGGTGGTGGCCGACGGGGCCATGGGCACCATGTTGCAGGCGCAGAATCCGACGCTCGACGACTTCCAGGGCCACGAGGGCTGCAACGAGATCCTGAACATCTCCCGCCCCGACATCGTCCGCTCGGTGCACGAGGAGTACTTCCGGGCCGGCGTGGACTGCGTGGAGACCAACACCTTCGGCGCCAACCACACCAACCTCGGCGACTACGACATCTCCGACCGCATCTTCGAGCTCTCCGAGGCCGGGGCCCGGCTGGCGCGCGAGGTCGCCGACGGCTTCGCCACCCCGGACAAGCCGCGCTGGGTGATCGGCTCCATCGGCCCCGGCACGAAGCTGCCGTCCCTGGGCCAGATCTCCTACGCCACGCTGCGTGACGCCTACCAGGCCGAGGCCGCCGGGCTGATCGCCGGCGGCGCGGACGCGCTGCTGGTGGAGACCAGCCAGGACCTGTTGCAGATCAAGGCCGCGGTGCACGGCTGCAAGGCGGCGGCGCGCGCGGCCGGCGTCGACATCCCGGTCTGGGCCCAGGCCTCGTTCGAGACCACCGGCACGATGCTGCTCGGCACCGAGGTCGGCGCGGCACTGACCGCTCTGGAGTCCCTGGGCATCGAGCGGATCGGCCTGAACTGCTCCACCGGCCCGGCCGAGATGAGCGAGCACATCCGCTACCTGGGCAAGCACGCGCAGATCGGCTTGTCCTGCATGCCGAACGCCGGCCTGCCGGTGCTGACCTCCGACGGCGCGCACTACCCGCTGAGCCCGGTGGAGCTCGCGGACTGGCACGAGCGGTTCGTCGACCAGTACGGCGTCTCGCTGATCGGCGGCTGCTGCGGCACCACCCCGGAGCACCTGCGCCAGCTGGCCGAGCGGCTGGGCGGACGTGAGGTGCCGGCCCGGGACGCGCGGCGCGAGCCCGGCGCGTCCTCGCTGTATCAGCACGTTCCCTTCCGGCAGGACATCAGCTACCTGGCGATCGGCGAGCGGGCCAACACCAACGGTTCCAAGGCCTTCCGCGAGGCGCTGCTGTCGGAGAACTGGGACGCGTGCGTGGAGATCGCGCGCAACCAGATCCGCGACGGCGCGCACATGCTCGACCTGTGCGTCGACTACGTCGGCCGGGACGGCGTGCAGGACATGGTGCAGGTCGCCAGCCGGTTCGCCACCGCCTCCACGCTGCCGATCGTGCTGGACTCCACCGAGCCGCAGGTGTTGCAGGCCGGGCTGGAGACGCTGGGCGGCCGGGCCGTCATCAACTCGGTGAACTACGAGGACGGGGACGGCCCCGCGTCGCGGTTCGCGCGCATCATGGAGCTGGTCTCCGGGCACGGCGCCGGCGTCATCGCCCTGACCATCGACGAGCAGGGCCAGGCCCGCACCGCCGAGCACAAGGTGGCGATCGCCGAGCGGCTGATCGAGGACATCACCGCCAACTGGGGCGTGCCGGAGGACTCGATCCTCGTGGACTGTCTCACGTTCACGATCTGTACCGGGCAGGAGGAGTCGCGGCGCGACGGCCTGGAGACCATCGAGGGGATCCGCGAGCTCAAGCGCCGCCATCCCGACGTCCAGACCACCCTCGGCCTGTCGAACATCTCCTTCGGCCTGAACCCGGCCGCGCGCCAGGTGCTGAACTCGGTGTTCCTGCACGAGTGCGTCGAGGCCGGCCTGGACTCGGCGATCGTGCACGCCTCCAAGATCCTGCCGATCGCCCGCATCCCGGAGGAGCAGCGCAAGGTCGCCCTGGACCTGGTCTACGACCGCCGCGCCGAGGACTACGACCCGCTGACCCGGCTGCTGGAGCTGTTCGAGGGCGTGGACGCCGCCTCGCAGAAGGCCTCGCGCGCCGACGAGCTGGCCGCGCTGCCGCTCAACGACCGACTCAAGCGGCGCATCATCGACGGCGAGCGCAAGGGCCTGGAGGCCGACCTGGACACCGCGCTGGCCGAGCGGCCCGCGCTGGAGATCGTCAACGAGGTGCTGCTGGACGGCATGAAGACGGTCGGGGAGCTGTTCGGCTCCGGCGAGATGCAGCTGCCCTTCGTGTTGCAGAGCGCTGAGACGATGAAGACGGCCGTGGCGCACCTGGAGCCGCACATGGAGAAGTCGGACTCCACCGGCAAGGGCACGATCGTGCTGGCCACGGTGAAGGGCGACGTCCACGACATCGGCAAGAACCTGGTCGACATCATCTTGTCGAACAACGGCTACAACGTGGTCAACCTCGGCATCAAGCAGCCGCTGCAGACCATCCTGGACGCCGCCGAGGAGCACACCGCCGACGCCATCGGGATGTCCGGGCTGCTGGTGAAGTCCACGGTGGTGATGAAGGAGAACCTGGAGGAGATGAACACCCGCGGCGTCGCCGGCCGCTGGCCGGTCCTGCTCGGCGGCGCCGCGCTGACCCGCGCCTTCGTCGAGCAGGATCTCGCCGAACTCTACGACGGCGAGGTCCGCTACGCCCGCGACGCCTTCGAGGGCCTGAACCTGATGGACGCCGTCGCGGCGGTCAAGGCCGGCGTCCCCGGCGCCGCACTCCCGGCCCTGCGGCCCCGCCGCGTGAAGGCCACCGGCCCGCTCCGCGAACTCCCCGCCGAACCGATCCCCGCCCGCTCCGACGTCGCCGTCGACAACCCGATCCCCACCCCGCCGTTCTGGGGCGACCGCATGGTGAAGGGCATCCGCCTGGCCGAGTACGCCCCCTACATCGACGAGCGCGCACTGTTCCTCGGCCAGTGGGGCCTGAAGCCGGGCCGCGGCGCCGGCGGTAAGACCTACGAGGAACTGGTCGAGACCGAGGGCCGCCCCCGCCTGCGCATGTGGCTGGAGCGCCTCCAGACCGACAACCTCCTTGAGGCGGCAGTCGTCTACGGCTACTTCCCGGCCGTCAGCAAGGGCGACAGCCTCCTGATCCTCAACGAAAGCGGCGAACAGCGCACCAGCTTCACCTTCCCCCGCCAACGCCGCGACCGGCACCTGTGCCTGGCCGACTTCTGGCGCCCCCAGGACTCCGGCGAACTGGATGTGGCCCCCTTCCAACTGGTGACCGTCGGCGCTCGCATCGCTGAGGCCACCGCGGAACTGTTCGCCGCGAACTCCTACCGCGAGTACATGGAACTGCACGGCCTGTCGGTGCAGCTGGCCGAGGCCCTGGCCGAGTACTGGCACGCCCGGGTGCGGGACGAGCTGGGCTACGCCGCCGAGGACCCGGAGTCCACGGAGGGGCTGTTCAAGGTGGAGTACCGCGGATGCCGGTACTCGTTCGGGTACCCGGCGTGCCCGGACCTGGAGGACCGGACGAAGATCGTGGAGTTGCTGAAGCCGGAGCGGATCAACGTGCTGCTTTCCGAGGAGTACCAGCTGCATCCGGAGCAGTCGACGGACGCGATCGTCGCGCACCATCCGGAGGCTTCGTACTTCAACGCGGGGTGAGGGCCGGCCGCAACACGTTTCTCGGCGCTCTCTCATGCCACGCGCGGCCCGTTCGGCCTGGGGGTGGTCCCGGCTACCATGCTGTGAGTGAGCGAATCAAAGCCCTCACAAACGGGGGAAGCGAAGACCAAGCCGAAGAAGACTGAGTCGAAGAAGACCGAGTCGAAATGGACCGTTGACCACATCGGGGCGGTCCTGGGGTTGCTGGCGCTGGTGACCGGGGCGTCGAGCGTGGCCTCGATCGTCGGTGTCCTCACGGGCTACACCAAGTCGGAAGCCGCGATACAGGCCAGAGCGCAGCAGCAGGTCGCCGCCCAAACCGCCTACGAGGCCAAGCTCAGGCGCATCGACTACATCGACAACGCCGCGCAGGCTTGCGTGCCGTGGGTGAGTGAGGACTCCACGGACTCCTTCGCCCAAACGACAGCCGACCGAGCAACCCTCGCGAAGCAGATGTATGCGGTGGGCGTGGACCGAGCGAGGATGCTGAGTGCATGGGCGAGCACGGGGCAGGCGTCCTACCTTTCCGCGACGGACATAACAGCCGTCAACGCGGCCATCGCCCAGGGCGTCGTCGCGACCGGGCTGTGGAACGACCTCGCCACTCACGAGACCGACCCGGCCGGCGACGCGGGCTTCCAGGCTGCCGTAGCCCTTTACGACGCGGCCAACCAGCTGTTTGAACGAGATGTGCTGGAGGCCCTCCCGGATTTCCCCGGCTTCCGCTGCGCCCACGACTGGTCCCACAAGCTCTGATGCGGTGATCGGAACTGCCCGCGCGCACTACTTGAACGGAAAGGATCTCTTAGCCGGCCCTCACCCCTCCGTAGCCAACACCTCAGCCTCCGCGACCCGCACCGGCTCCGCGCCGTGCAGCGCGGCCGGCGCGTTCCGGCCCAGCAGGCCGCCGCCGAGGGCGACCATGCCGGCCAGCACCGCGACCGCGCAGAAGGCCACGCGCAGCGAGGTCAGGTCGGCGACGCCGCCGATGATGCCGGGGGCCGCCATGCCGGCGCCGTAGGCGATGGTCGCGACGCCGGCGACGCCCATGGTCGGGTTGGGGCCGGCGTGGCCCGCGGCGGCGAAGGCCAGGGGGACCACTACGGAGACGCCGATGCCGATCAGCATGAATCCGGCGACGGCCGGCAGCGGGCTGCGGGCCGCGATCACCAGGATGCCGCCGAGTGCTCCGAGTACCCCGCAGGCGCGGACCGTGGTGGCGGCGCCGAGGCGGCCCACCACGGCATCGCCGGACAGGCGGCCGGCGGCCATGGTGAAGGCGAACATGCCGGTGGTGAAGGCGGCTTCGGCCTCGTCGCCGTGCAGGACGCGGTGCATGTAGACCGAGGACCAGTCCTGGGATGCCACCTCGGCGTAGATGCCGCAGAAGCCGACCAGGCCGATCAGCAGGATCACCCCGCGCGGGATCACGAACAGCGGGACGTCCTCCTTCTTCTCCGCCGCCAGGCCCACGTCGGCCGCGGTGGTGCGGAACGAGCGCGTGCCCCACGTCACCGCGACCGCGAGTACCGCCGCCGCGATGGCGAAGTGCACGCGCGCGTCGATGTGCTGGTGTGCGGCGAGCGAACCGGCCATCGCGGCGACCAGTACGCCGGTGCTCCAGGTCCCGTGCAGGCCCGACATGATCGAGCGGCCGAGACGCTTCTCGACCAGGATCCCCTGCGCGTTCATCGCCATGTCGGAGGTGCCGGCGACCGCGCCCATCACGATCGTGCACGCTGCCAGCGTCAGCAGGCTCGGCATCCACGCCGCTGCCACCAGCACCGCCACGTTCACGCAGATCAGCGTCCGGGCCACTGTTCCCGTCCCGAACCGCGCCACCGCGCGGCCGGCGAACGGCATCGTGGTGATGGCCCCGATGGAGGTCATCAACAATGCGATGCCGAGTTTTCCCGCAGACAGTTGCAGGTGGTCCGACAACCACGGCAGCCGCGAGGCGAACGTGCCGGAAGCGGCACCGTGCGTGGCGAACACCGTCGCGACGGAGCGTCGCTCCTTGTCCCACATGCGCTGTCTCCGCCCCTGACCCGATCCGCCCCTTACCAGTAAAGATCCTATCCTCCAGCGCAATGGTGTTTACCTCAGAAGGAGTTTCGTTAAGCTGGGCCCTTCGAGCGCTGACAACCAACCCGGGGCGCGGCCCACCAGGAGGGTGCATGGCCGACAACGAAGGACTGGGCCCGCTGCCGCCGTTGTTCGACGCCGTCCGGCCGGGGCGCCCGGTCCCGCTCGACACCGACACCCCGCACGTCGCGCGGGTCTACGACTTCCTGCTCGGCGGCAAGGACCACTTCCGCGCCGACCGGACCGCCGCCGAGCTCCTGTTGCGCGCCAACCCCTACCTGCGGGACACCTGCCGCGAACAGCGCGACTTCCTGCGCCGCGCGGTCAGGCACCTGGCGGCCGAGGGCGTGCGGCAGTTCGTCGACATCGGCACCGGCCTGCCCACGCTGCCGACCACGCACCAGATCGCCCGCACCGTGGCGCCCGAGGTCCGCGTCGCCTACGTCGACATCGACCCGATCGTGCTGTCCCACGCCCGGGTTCTGCTGGCCGACGGCGGCCCCGGCACCGCCTTCGTCGAGGGCGACCTGCGCGAACCCGGGGCCCTGCTGCGCGATCCGGCGCTCAGCGAACTGATCGACTTCGAGCAGCCGGTGGCCATGGTGGTCACCGGCCTGCTGCACTACCTGCCCGACCACGAACAGCCCGCGAAGCATCTCCGTACCCTGATGGACGCCTGCCCGCCGGACAGCTACCTGGTCGCGACGCACGGCGCGTCGGACCTGGTGGTGGAACTGGCCCGGGCCACCGCCGCCGCGTTCCGGCAGTCGGCGATCCCGTGCCAGGCCCGGGACCGGGACGAGGTGCTGGAACTGCTGGGGGACCTGGAGCCGGTGGAGCCGGGACTGGTGCCGATGGTGGAGTGGCGGGCCGAACGGGCGGTGTCGAAGACGATCCGGGCGCGGCAGATCTCTTATGGAGTGGTGGCGCGCAAGAGGTAGCGGCCGGGCGGGGCAGGCGTGCAGGGCGGGCAGGCTTGCCGGTGCTGCGGCCGGGACGGTTCACCGGGTTATCCGTTGGCTGCGTCCCGGCTGGTCTTGTAGGTTCTCCGGCCATGGGTGTTGTCGGCATGGCAGAGATCCGGCTCGCGGACACGGCGGACGCGGCGGTGATCGCACGCATTCACATGGCTTCTCGGGCCGCGGCGATGCCGTACCTGCCTCCGCAGAAGCGCAGTCACGACCAGGTCACCCGGTGGGTCGAGGAGGTCCTGCTCAAGACCTGCCGCGTGTGGGTGGCAGTGCGCGATACGGAGATCCTCGGCTATGCCGCCCTTGAGGGTGACATGCTTGAACACCTCTATCTGAGACCGGACGTCCGTCGCCAAGGCGTCGGCACGCTTCTGCTCGACGAGGTCAGACGGCACAGTCCTGACGGCGTGTCCCTGCAGGTCTTCGATCAGAACACCGATGCCCGCGCGTTCTACGAGCGTCACGGCTTTACCGTCCTGGACACCGACGACGGCCGCCGGAACATGGAGAATCTGCCCGACATGACCCTTCGCTGGACACCGAACGGCGCACGATAATCGCGCCCCGGCGCGCCACCTCACGCCACCTCGCCCCATCTCACGCCGCGTCCAGCACCTCCACCGCGATCAGCTCCTCCAGATAGCGCGCGTCCCACCAAGCCATCTGCCACTGCTTGGCGCGCCGGAAGTACAGCTGTGTGTCGAACTCGACCGTGAACCCGTTGCCGCCGAAGATCTGCTGCGCGGTGGCCGTCACGTCCCGGAACGTGTCCCCGGCGAACAGCTTCGCCATCGGCGCCAGCTTCGCCGTGGAGCGCCCCGCGTCGCGGGCCCAGGCCGCCTCCCAGACCAGCGTCTCGGCCCCGTCGATCGCGGTCACCGCGTCGGAGAGGTAGTGCGCGATGGCCTGGAAGGCGCCGAGCGGCTTGTCGAACTGGTGCCGGGTCAACGCGTAGTCGACGGTGAACTCCAGCGTCCGGCGGGCCGCGCCGCAGGACTGGGCCGCCGCCAGCACGATCGCGTCGTGCAGGACCGCGTCCCACACGCTCCAGCCGCCGCGGATGACAGAGTCCTGAGCTACCGGCACGTCCTGGAAGTCCATGCGGTACTGGGTATCGGACGCCACGGTCAGCTGCTGCGTCAGCCGCACGCCCTCGGCCGCCGGGTCCACCAGCAGGAAGGCGATGTCCCCGGGGCCCTCGTCCCCCGAGCCCTCCTCACGCGCCAGGACCAGCACCCGCTCCGCACCGCGCGCATAAGGGACATGCCGCTTCGCCCCGCTGAGCCGGTACCCGCCGCCCTCGGCCGGAACCGCCCGCGCCCGCACGCCCTTCGGCCCACAGCTCCGTTCCGGCTCCAGCCACGCGACGGTGAACACCCCGGCCCCGGACGCGATCCGCGGCAGCCACCGTTCCCGCTGCTCGGCGCTGCCGGCCGCGGCGATCACCTGACCGGCCAGTACCGTGCTCGCGAAGTGCGGCGACGGCACCAGCGCGCGCCCGAACTCCGCATAAACCAGCGCCGCGTCCAGCAGCGTCATGTCCGTACCGCCATGCTCCTCCGGAAGCCGCATCCCGTGCAGCCCGAGCTGCGCGGCCTGCTTCCAGAAATCCTCCGGATAGCGCTCGGGGTCGTTCTCCAGAGCGCGCACGGTGTCCAGCGGCACGTGCTTGGCACACAGGTCCCGCACCGTGTCCCGCAGCAGGATCTGCTCTTCGCTGAAGTCGAGGTCCATCAGTCCGGGCCTTCTCTCACTCGCCGGGGGTCGCACTCACTACGGACGCCAGCGCTCGCCGCGCCGCGCCCACGGGTTGTCGTCGGGGGAGACCGGCACGGCGACGCGCGCCGAGCAGCCGGTCTTGGACTCCTGCCCGACCGCCAGGTCGAGCTCCACCTCGGCCCAGCCGCAGCCGGCCTGGTCCACCGCCACGGCCGTGACCGTGCCGGTGATCACCATCTCGTCGCCGGGGAAGACCGAGTCCTTCATCCGCAAGCGCATGCGTCCGGGGCGGCCGTGCGGCCCGGTCCAGTCGGTGAGGTAGCGCTCGAACCAGGCGGCCTGGTTCGGGGTGTTCAGGAAGATGTCCCGCACGCCGTTGCGGGTGACGGCGAACTCGTGGTCGTGGTGCATCGGGCGCCAGTCGCGGGTGGCGAGCGCGCCGAGCACGACGGTGGTCGCGGACACCGGGTAGCGCAGCACCGGCAACGCGTCCCCGGCGGCGATCTGGTCCAGAGTCAGCTGCGGTTTCATGCGGCCGCCTCCTCCCGGTTGTAGCCGAACCCGGTGTAGGACTCGACGCCGCACAGTTCCCCGCGCACGTTCCGGTACTCCACGTCGATCGTCCAGAACCGGCCCCGGCCCAGCTTGGTCCGCTTGACCGGGCTGACCGAGCGCAGCCGCTGGCAGGTGGTCAGGACGTCCCCGGGCCGGACCGGCTCGTGGAACACCGTGGTGAACTCCGCGATGATCGCCTCCGGCAGGTTCAGCCGCTTCTTGAGGTCGAAGTGCACCTGGAGCGGCAGCTTGGGCTCGTCCCGGCCGGGGGCCCAGTGGTGCGGACGGAACCACGTCGAGAGCATCGACAGCGGCGCGATCGGCCCGCCGGTGATCTCGGCGGCCGCGGTCTCGTCCCAGTAGAGCGGGTTGCCGTTCTCGACCGAGGCGCAGGCGGTCCAGACGTAGCCGCGCTCCACGGGGAAGTCGGCGGTCTCCTCGTGGACGGTCTGGTCGATGAGGGTTATGACATCTTCGGGGAGCTCGTCGCTCACGCTACGGTGCCTTCTTCCAGCAGTTCCTTGATCTCGGCTTCGGTGAATCCGGCTTCCAACAGGAGTCGGTGGCTGTGGGTGCCGGACGGGAGTCGATAGGGGAGTTCCGGGCGAGCCATACCGGCCAGAAGCGGCGCGGTCTGGCGCAGGTCGCCGTGCTCGGGGTGGACCGCTTCCGCGAACGCGCCCCGCGCCTGGTACTGAGCGTCTTCACAGAGTTCTGAGACGGTCAGGACGGGAGCAACGCAGGTGTCTGATCCGGACAGGATCCCGATCCACACGTCGCGCTCCTTCGACGCCAGCACAGCCTCGACGTCGGCGCGGATCTGGTCCTGGACCGCGTCGTCGGTCTGGTGCGCGGCCCACTTCTCCAGGCCGAGCAGGCGGCAGAAGTTCGCCCAGAACTTCGGCTCGATGGCCGCGACCGCGAGCCAGCGGCCGTCGCCGGTTTGGTAGGTGCGGTAGCAGGCGTAGCGGCCGGAGGTCATCGAGTGCTGATAACCGGGTTCGCTGCCGGTGGCGAGGTATTCGTCCACTGCCAGGGACATCAGGGACAGGACGCCGTCGGCCACGGAGACGTCCAGGTAGGCGCCTTCGCCCTTCACCAGCGCGGCGAGGATGGCGATCACCGCGTGCATGCCGCCGCCCGCGCTGTCGGCGAGCGTCGCCCCGGGCAGTGCCGGGTTGCCGCGCGCGCCGGGTTCGCCGACGGCCAGGTAGCCGCTGACGGCGAGGTAGTCGAGGTCGTGCCCGGCCCACTGCGAACAGGGGCCGGATTGGCCGAAGCCGGTGGTCGAGCAGTAGACGATCTTCGGGTTGCGGCCGCGCACCGTTTCGAAGCCGATCCCGAGCCGGTCGGTCACCCCGGGGCGGAAGGACTCGATCACGACGTCGGCGCGCTCGGCCATCCGCAGGAAGGTTTCGCGGCCGTGGTCGGACTTCAGGTCCAGGAGGATGCGGCGCATGCCGCGGTGGCCGCTGTAGGCGTGGAAGACCGGGGTGATCTGGACTGCGCCGCGCGACGGGACCGCGCCGACATTGATCACCTCGGCGCCGTAGTCGGCCAGCCAGCGCCCGGCGCGCGCCGCCGGACCCACGCTGGCGAGATTCAGGACTCGAACACCCGCCAGCAGTGGCGTGGTCGCGCCGGTGCCGCCGGCCGCTTCGGCGGTGCCGCCGGCTGTAACGCCGCCTGCCACGTCGTTCGCTCCGCCGCCAGCAGCACCGCCGGTTGTGTCGCTCCCGCGAGCCATCAGAAGTTCTTCGGCAGGCCCAGGCGCCGCCGCGCGATGATGTTCTTCTGCACCTCCGACGTGCCGCCGCCGATGGTGTCGAGCACCGTGTACCGGTACGTCGACTCCGAGCGGCCGCCCATCGGCGCCTCCTCGGTGCCGACCCGCAGTTGGGAGCCGGGCGCGGCCAGGTCCATCGCGGTGTCCGCGACACGCTGGGACAGCTCGGTCGCGTAGAGCTTGTACTCGCTGGCCTCGGTGGTCGGCGGCGGGCCCGGTTTCGTGGAGGCCGCGACCACGCGCAGCCCCAGCAGGCGGGCCACCTCCGCCTCGGTGGCCAGGCGCGCGACGCGGCGGCGGGTGACCGGGTCGGCGCGGACCGGCTCGTCGTCGACCGTGGCGCCGCGCAGCCAGTCCACCAGCAGCTCGAAGCGGGCGGCGATGGGGGAGTAGGTGAACATCGTGAAGCGTTCCAGGTCCAGCGCCTCGGAGATGTACTGGAAGCCCTTGTTCAGCTCGCCGACGCGGTGGTCGTCGGGGACGAAGACGTCGTCGAAGAACACTGAGTTGGTGCGCTCGTCGCCCATCGTCCAGATGCCCTGGACGGTGATGCCGGGGTGGTCCAGCGGCACCAGGAACAGCGTGATGCCGAAGTGCTTGCGGGCCTCGGGATCGGTGCGCGCGCCGACCCAGTACCACTCGGCGAAGTGCGCGGAGGTGGTCCAGGTCTTCTGGCCGTTCAGGATCCAGCCGTCGACGCCGTCGCCGGTGGTGCGCTCGGCCTTCAGCTTCATCGACGCGGCGTCGGAACCGGCGTCCGGTTCGCTGTAGCCGACGGCGAACTCCACCTCGTTGCGCAGGATCTTCGGCAGGAACTTCTGCCGCAGGGACGGCGAGCCGTGGGCCAGGATCGTCTTGCCGATGATGCCCACGCCCTTGCCGATCTGCGGGGCGCCGCGCCGGGCCAGGGCCTCGTTGAGCAGGTACTCGTAGACACCGTCGCCTTCGGCCCCGCCCCATTCCTTGGGCCAGGTGATGCCCAGCCAGCCCCGCTCGCTCATCTTCTTCATGAACGCCCGGCGCGGTGGCGTGTCGACGATCTGTGCCATGTTCTCCCGGGTGACGTCGAAGACGCTGGTGTCACCGGGGACCTGTTCGGTGTCGAGGAAGGTTTCGACGTCGGCGGCGAAGGCCCGCTGCTCGGGCGTGAAGTCGAAGTCCATAGTGCGGTGAACATATATCTGACGGCGTGTCAGATCAATACTCGCCGGCGGCGCGCGTAAGCTGCCCGGGTGGCAGACAGCGCGTGGCGGTTCAGCGTCCTCGGCCCGGTCCGCGGCTGGGGACCGCACGGCGAGCTGGATCTGGGCTCGCCCCAGCAGCGCGAGCTGCTGGCCCTGCTGGTGCTGCGGCCCGGCCGGGCGGCCATGGCCGAGGAGCTGATCGAAGCCCTGTGGGGCTACGACACCGCCCCGAAAGGCGCGCTGAGCACCATCCGCACCTACGCCTCGCGCCTGCGCCGGGTGCTGGCCGTGGCCGAGGACCACGCCGACCCGATCAGCTCGGTGGCCGGCGGCTACGCCCTGAGCGTCGACCCGTCCGCGGTGGACGCGCTGGCCTTCGAAGCCGGGCACAGCGCGGCGGCCGGCCTGCGCGCCGCCGGCGACCTGGCCGGCGCCGCCCGCCGGCTGCACGAGGCCCTGGAGTTGTGGCAGGGCGAACCGCTGGCCGGGCTGACCGGCCCCTTCGCGACCGCCCAGCGCTCCCAGTGGTGTGAACGCCGCCTGGCCGCGCTGGAAGCCCGGATCGCGCTGGATCTGGAGGTCGGCCGGCATGCGGCGGTCACCGTCGAGCTGGCCGCCCTGGCCGCTGAGTTCCCTCTCCGGGAACGTTTCCGAGAGTTGCAGATGCTCGCGCTGAGCCGGAGCGGACGCAAGGCCGAAGCGCTGGCCGTCTACGACCAGACCCGCCGCACGCTCGCCGAGGAACTGGGCGTCGATCCGGGGCCGGACCTTCAGCTGCTGCACCGGCAGGTGATGGCCGGGCTCGACGGCCCCGATCCCGGCGGCGGCGGCGCCGCGGGCGGCACTCGGGGCGGCATCCGGGGCGAAGCCCAGACCGTCGTCGCGGCCGAGCCCGAGAATCCGGCCTCCGCCGCGCCGTCCTACCCCGACACCCCTTCGCAGGTCCCTGCCACTGCGGCGGCCCCCGCGCAACTCCCCGCCGACGTCGCCGACTTCACCGGCCGCGCCGCCTGGTCCGGCCAGCTCCTGGACCTGATCAAGCCCGGCGACGCGATGCCCCTGGCCGTGCTGTCCGGCATCGGCGGCACGGGCAAGTCGACGCTCGCGGTCCACACCGCGCACCTGGCCGCCGCCAGGTTCCCCGACGGCCAGCTGTTCGCGGCGCTGCGCGGTACGGACCGCGAACCGGCCGATCCCGGCGGCGTCCTCGGCGGCTTTCTCAGGGCCCTGGGAACCGATCCCGGCGCCGTGCCGAACACCGTGCAGGAGCGCACGGCGCTGTTCCGCAGCACTCTGGCCGGCCGGCGCGTGCTGATCGTGCTCGACGACGTCCGCGACGCCGCGCAGATCCGCCCCCTGCTGCCCGGCACGCCCGGCTGCGCGGTCCTGGCCACCAGCCGCTCCCGGCTCACCGGCGTGCCCGGAGCGCGCATGCTGGAACTCGGCGCCTTCCAGCCTGACGAAGCCCTCGCGCTGTTCAGGGCTGTCGCCGGAGCGGAGCGGGTGGCCGGGGACGAGGCGGCGGTGCGGCGGGCCGTGGCCGTGTGCGGGCATCTGCCGCTGGCCGTGCGGATCCTGGCCTCGCGGCTGGCCGCCCGGCCGCACTGGACCGCCGAGACGCTGGCCGGCCGGCTGTGTGACGAGGCCCGGCGGCTGGACGAGTTGCGGGCCGGGGATCTGGCCGTGGAGGCCACCTTCCGGCTCGGTTACGAGCAACTGCACGGGGAACAGGCGCGGGCCTTCCGGCTGCTGGCCGTGCCCGACGGCCCGGACATCGGCGTCGAGGCGGTCGCGGCCCTGCTGGACCGGACCGATCTGGAAGCCGAAGACCTCGTGGAGGAACTGGTCGACCTGTGCCTGGTCGAGTCGCCGAGCCCGGGCCGCTACCGGCTGCACGCGCTGCTGCGCATGTTCGCGCGGCGGTTGGGGGCCGAGATCGACGGCCCGGATGTGCCGCACACAGCACTGGACCGCTTAATCCGGCACTACCTGAGGGTCGCCGCCGCGGCGGCGAACGTGGCGAACCACTGCGCGGCCAACCTGGTCGGGCTGATCGCCGAGCCGACGCCCTCGGACGCCCCCGGCGATGCCGGGGCGTGCCTGGAGTGGGCTGAGCGGGAGCGGGAAGCCGCTTGTGCGGCGGCCACCCAGGCCTTGCTGAGCCGGCAGGGCGGCACGGTGGGCGACGACGGCCCGGTCCCGGCCTACCGTGCGACCGCCCCCACCGCCTCCGCCGCCTCGATCTCGATCGCCTCGACCTCGACCTCGACCTCGACCGCCTCGACCGACGACATCGATGTCGTGGACGCTGGTGCCGATCTCCTTTACTGGCTGGGCATCCTGTGCCAGTCCGGCCCCGGCGACCAGGATCTGGCCCGGCTGGCGGCGGTGGTCATCGACGAGGCCGACCGGGACGACAACCGCCGCGCGGAGGTCGTCGCCCGGTTCGAACTCGCGCACTCGCTGTCGCAGTCCTGGTTCCTGGCCGAGGCGCACATCCAGGCCGCGGCCGCGGTGGCGGCGGCCCGTGACCTGCCCGAGCCCGGCTACCTCCTGGAAGCGCTGTCGGTACTGGCCGCGAACCACTGGCGCGCCGGGCGTGACGAGGAATCCATGCGGGCCTCAGCCGAGGCGCTGCACCTGTTGGAACAGACCGACGCGGGCTGGGAGCAGTTGTCCGAGGCACAACTCAACCTCTCCCAGAGCCTGTGCCGCCTGCAACGGGCCGAGGAGGCGCGGGAGCTGGCCGAGCGCGGCCTGACGCTACGGCGCGCGTTCGGTGACGCCAGCTCCCTGGCCTACGGCCTGCACGCCTCCGGAATGGTGCTCCGCGAGGCTGGCTTCCCCGACCGCGCCGCCGCCTGCCACCGCGAGGCGTCCGACATCCACCGCAGCATCGGCCAGCAGCGCCGCCTGGGCTGGTCACGCCTGCGCCTGGCCGAAGCCCTCGCCGACCAGGGCGTGTACCACGAGGCGCTGGAGGCGGCCGGGCAGGCGGTGGAGATCCTGACCGAACTCGGCGACCGGCCGGGCCGGGGCCTGGCCCTGGCGCTGGCCGGCCGGATCCGCGACCGGCGCGGGGACGCCGCCGGGGCGCGCGCGGCCTGGCAGGACGCTTACGCGGTGTTCGAGGGGACGTCCTCGCCGGTCACGGTCGAGCTCCGCAAACTGCTCGGCCTCGACGCCGGACCGGGCGCCGTGGTCGCCGACAGCGGCGCCCCGGCCGGGCCCGAGCCGGCGGAAGGCCGCGGCGAGCAGTGGCCGGCGTGGATGCCGCGGCATCCGGTGCCGCCACGGGGGTCGGTGGTTGACGAGCGGGCGGCCGATTAGGCGCCGGCAGGCGGGCGCTTCGGCGACCGTCCTTCGCGACCGCCCCCGCTAGACGCCGGCCCCGGCAGGCGCTTCGGCGACCGCCTCGGCCAGCGCCGCGACCACCGCACGCGGCACGTCGACCGCCCCGAGCACGTCGTCGAGCTGCGCCACCGAGCTCACCCCGACGACCGGCACGATCGCCGGGTCGCCGGACAGCAGCCAGGCCAGCGCCAGCCGCGTGCGCGTCACCCCGGCCTCCTCGGCGATCCGCCACATGATCTCCAGCCGCCGTTGGTTCTCCGGGCTCTGATACTCCCGGGACAGCGGACGGTCCTCGCGGACCAGCGAGCCTTCCAGCAGCGTCGCGTACGCCATCATCGACAGCTCGCCGCCGCGCACCATGGCCAGCAGCTCGTCGTCGGCGGGCTCCTGCGGCGAGGTGAAGCTCGCCCCCGGCACCGCTCGCAGGTAGGCGTGCCGCTGCTGGACCGCCGTGTATCCGGGGACGCCTTGCGCCTCGGCGGCGGCGCGCGCCCGCTTCACGTGCGGCGTCGGGTGGTTCGAGACCCCGGCGACCGCCACCTTGCCCGCGCCGATCAGCTCGCCGAACGCGCCGGCGGTCTCGGCGAACGTCACGGACTTGTCCTCGATGTGCGCGAACAGCACCTCGACGTGGTCGGTCCCGAGCCGGGCCAAGCTGCCCTCCGCCGCCGCCCGGATCGCCGGTGCCGACAGCCCTTCGGCGTCGCGCGGCCAGGGTGCCGAGTACGCCGGGTCGGGCTGCGCGCCGACCTTGGTCGCGATCACCATCTCCGCGCGGCAGCCGCGGGCCGCCAGCCACCTGCCGAGCAGGTCCTCGCTCTCGTGGCCGGTGGCGCCGTCGACCCAGAACGCGTAGCAGTCCGCGGTGTCCAGGAAGGTGCCGCCGGCCTCGCGGAAGCGGTCCAGGATCGCGAACGAGGTCGGTTCGTCGATGGTCGTGCCCATCATCATGGCGCCGAGGGCGAGCGTGCTGACCTGAGGGCCGGCCGCGCCGCCGAATGTCGTGTACTCCATGGCGCCCCATCGTGGGATCTGGAGCGCGCTCCAGGTCAAGCCCTCCTACGATGGGGGTCATGACGGAGACCTACTCCCCGGCGCAGACTGTCGAAATGTCCGGATTCTCGCTCGACACCCTCCGCTACTACGAGCGGATCGGCCTGATCGAGCCGGTGCGGCGGGCCGCCGGCGGCCACCGCCGCTATTCCGACGACGACCTCGGCTGGCTGGACATGCTGCGCTGCCTGCGCGGCACCGGGATGCCGATCGCGCAGATGCACACCTTCGCCGAGCTGGTGCGGGACGGCGACGACACCATCGCCGACCGGCTGGCGCTGCTGGAGGAGCACGACGCCAACGTCGAGGCGGAGATGACGCGGCTGATCGAGTTGCAGCGGAAGGTGCGGGACAAGATCGCGTACTACCGGGGGGCTTTGGCCGAGCTGCCGGTGGAGTGTGTGCGCGATTGACGCGATGAGGACGTCGGTTTTCAGTGCGGCTGCTGGGATTTCCGCCTGAGGATTTCAGCCTTGCTGAGTCCCCAGAATCGATACGAAACCGACCATTTCGCCGGGATATCCGCCGAGATTGTGCGTCAACGCCAGCTCCCGCCGGCCGAACGTACTGATCCGCCGCTCTTCCGGCGCCTCGCCGCGCAGCTGGAGCCACGCCTCGTAGATCATGCGCAGGCCGGACGCGCCGACCGGGTGCCCGAAGGACTTCAGGCCGCCGTCGGGGTTGACCGGCAGGTCGCCGTCGAGGTCGAAGGCCCCGGCCAGGACGTCATGCCAGGCCTTGCCGCGTTCGCAGAAGCCCAGGTCCTCCATGAGAACCAGTTCGGTGGGGGTGAAGCAGTCGTGGACCTCGGCCATGGCCAGCTCGCGGCGCGGGTCGGTGAGGCCGGCCTGCCGGTAGGCGTCCTCGGCGGCGGCGACGATCTCGGGGAAGGTGGTGTAGTCATAGCCCGGGTCGCCCAGCGGCAGGCCGTTGCCCGCGACCAGTGACAGGGCTTTGATGTAGAGCGGCTTGTCGGTGTAGCGGTGGGCGTCCTCGGCCCGGACCACGATGGCCGCGGCGGCGCCGTCGGCCACCCCCGCGCAGTCGAACACCGACAGCTCGCCGGCCACCCGTGGCATCGCGAGCAGCTTCTCGACCGGCCATTCCTTGCGGAACTGGGCCTTGGGGTTGCGGGCGCCGTTGGCGTGGTTCTTGGCGGCGATGCGGGCCAGGACCTCGCGCATCTCCTGCGGGGGGACGCCGTACTTGGCCCCGTAGGCCGGGACGACCATCGAGAACATGGCGGCGGCGGTGACGGTGCGCGCGGTGCCGTCACCGGGGATGGGGAACGCGTTCAGGCCCTGGTAGCCGGAGTCCTTCACCTTCTCCACGCCGACGGCCATCGCCACGTCGTAGGCGCCGGAGGCGACGGCGTAGGCGGCCTGGCGTAAGGCTTCGGAGCCGGTGGCGCAGTAGTTCTCGACGCGGGTCACCGGCTTGTCGACCAGCTCCAGCGGACGGGCCAGGGTGATGCCGCTCATGCCGGACTGCGCGGTGCCGAGCCAGTAGGCGTCGATCTCCTCCTTGGCGAGCCCGGCCCCGGCGAAGGCCTCGCCGGTCGCGGAGAGCAGGAGCTCGTCGGCGCCGCTGTCCCAGTGCTCGGCGAAGCGGGTGCAGCCCATGCCGACGATCGCGACGCGGTCTTTGATGCCGTGCGAGGCCATCAGCGGTTCTCCTGTCCGGGCTGTTCAGGCTGTTCAGGCTGTTCAGGCGGCCGGGGCGGCCGGGGTTGCCGAGGCTGTTCGGGGCGGCGGATCGGGCGGGCTTTCCAGAAGTAGTTGTGAATGCCGTCGGCGGTGCTGAGGCGACGGAAGGTGGCCTCCACGCGCAGGCCGATCCCGACTTCGTCGGCGTCCACGTCGGTGAGCTCGATCGGCAGCCGGCCGCCGGCGTCGAAGTCGACGACCGCGAAGACGACCGGCGGGCTGGGGGAGTAGGCGAGGCGATCGACGGTGAAGGTGACGATGGTGCCTTCGGAGGCGGCCGTCGGGTGGGCGGTGGCGTCGAAGGGGGATGGG
>NZ_JAAFYZ010000580.1 GCF_018274385.1 Catenulispora pinistramenti
CGGCACGCCCGGCGCCCCCGCCGCCCCCGGCACCGCACGCCCCACGAAGTCCGGCTCCCGGAACCGCAGCAGCCCGGCGGCCTTAGCCTCCTCGACCGCATCCGCCACCCGCGCGGACGCGAACCCGTCCCCATACGGGCACTCCAACGCATCCACCCGCTTCAACTCCGCCACCCGCCCGAACCGCGCGACCGCCGCCAGCGCGGCATCCCCGTCCAGCCCGACCAGCTCCGACGAGCCGGCGGCGACGCCCTCCCAGCGCGGGGTGGAGCGCCGCAGCACCACCACCGGCACGCCGAACCACGCCGCCTCCTCCTGCAGGCCGCCGGAGTCCGTCACCACCACGCGCGTGGCGGCCAGCGCGGTCAGCATCTCGCGGTAGGGGAGTGGGGCGACCAGGTCGATGCCCGCGTCCGTCAGCGTGTCGAGCAGGCCGGCGGCGGTGAGGCGGTCGCGGG
>NZ_JAAFYZ010000581.1 GCF_018274385.1 Catenulispora pinistramenti
GCAGTAATAGGGCCCCTGAGCCGCCGGAAACCCACCCTCCGGAAACCCCAAAGGCCGCCCACCCCGAAACAACGTGTACTCCTGCTCAATCCCAAACCAAACATCCTGCCCCGCAAACCGCTCAGCCACCTCCCGAGCCCCAGCCCGCATGTTGGAGCCATGAGGCACAAAATCAATCCCCTCCACCTCACACAACACAAGCACATGCGCCCCACCCCGCACCGGATCCGCGCACGTGAACACCGGCCGCAACACCCGATCCGAAGAATGCCCCACCGCCTGCCCGGTAGAGGACCCATCGAACCCCCACACCCCCGGCACAACACCATCAGCAAGCACCCGCGTCTTCGACCGCACCCCAGCCGTAGGCACAGCCCCATCAACCCAGATGTACTCAGCCTTGTAGACCATCCCGCACCTCACAGATCAAACGATCAACCGAAAAGCCCCACCACCCC
>NZ_JAAFYZ010000582.1 GCF_018274385.1 Catenulispora pinistramenti
CAGATCACCCGCACCGCCTACGGCTTCACCAACCCCGAGGCCCTCATCGCCCTTGCACTCCTCGCCCACGGCGGCTACCGACCCCCACTACCCGGCCGAACCACCCACGCATAAGTCAGAGGCGCCGATTTTTACGGCCTTCGGTCATAGTTGTGCCGGTTCGGGGTTCGGAGCGGTGGGTGTGTTTGTCGGCTGCCGGTTCGCGCGTTCACAACCCCGCCCCACCTCAGGCCTCTTCAACTCCAGCAAGTCCGGGCAAGGGCACAGGCCAGATCAAGAGCAAGATCAACGACACAGGCAAGATCAAGAGCTGAAGATCAAGATCAAGGTCAAGGTCAAGGGCTAGCCGGAAAATGAGGGTGACCCAGGGCACCATGAGATGGCCCGGCCTCCCAGGCGATGTTGGTGCAGATGACAGTCAAGGATCCGTGCCGTCGCGTGAAGCTTCGGGTTCAGT
>NZ_JAAFYZ010000583.1 GCF_018274385.1 Catenulispora pinistramenti
CCGGCCACCGGCACTGTAGGCGAAGCCCTGCCGACGCGACCGAGGGGAACGAACCGAAAACCAGCCGGAGAAATACAAAACGCAGGGAACGAGGACACCGGTTGGCTGCTGCGGCTGCCGGTGAGGGCGCGGCGACGGGTCGGTGGTCGGTTGGTCGAGAACATGCCCGGGTGCGGTAGGCAGGATGCCTTGGCGGCCAGACGAGCCCGCGCCCACACCTGTGGCCGCACCCGCCAGCCCAGAATGAGCATCCTGCGACTGTCGCGATGCCAGCGCCCCGACCGGCGGCTGACCTTGCCTGGCCGCCGGTACCGAACCACTGGGCTTTGCCATTCTTCCGGTCGGTTTTCGGTTCGTTCCCCTCGGTCGCGTCGGCAGGGCTTCGCCTACAGTGCCGGTGGCCAATGCCGCGTAGTTAAGGTTTTGGTGGGGGTGTCAAGGTGGTGTGGCGGT
>NZ_JAAFYZ010000584.1 GCF_018274385.1 Catenulispora pinistramenti
GAACTTGACCCCCGGCCACCGGCACTGTAGGCGAAGCCCTGCCGACGCGACCGAGGGGAACGAACCGAAAACCAGCCGGAAGAATGGCAAAGCCCAGTGGTTCGGTACCGGCGGCCAGGCGAGGTCAGCCGCCGGTCAGGGTGCTGGCAGCGCGGCAGTCCCGAAGGTGCGCATTCTAAGCTGGCGGGTGCGGGCACTGGTGTGAGCGCGGGCGCGGGCGCTGGGACTGGTACTGGTGCTGGTGCTGGCTCGCCTGGCTGCCAAGATGGCCGCCGCCGGATGGCAGATTGGTCTGGCCACCAAGGCATGCCGCGCCCACCGCAGCCGGGCATGTCCTCGACCACTGACCACCGGCCCGCCGCCGCACCCTCACCGGCAGCCGCATCGCTAACCTGCGTCTTCGTTCCTTGCGATTGCTATTCTTCCGGCTGGTTTTCGGTTCGTTCCCCTC
>NZ_JAAFYZ010000585.1 GCF_018274385.1 Catenulispora pinistramenti
TCGTGCTGGTCGTGGGCGGCTGTCCGTGGTCTCGATCGTTCCGCCGTTCCGCCGTTCCGCCGTTCCGCCGTTCCGCCGTTTCGGGGTCGCGGGGCGTGGTGCTGTTTCTACGCTCGGTCGTTATGACGGATTCCGTGATGCTGGGCCGGATCGCCGCTCGGCGTGCCGAGCTGGATCTCCTGGAAGAGGAGCTGGCCAAGCGGCTGGCCGACGTGCGCGTCGAGCGTGCCGAACTTGTGGTGGCTGAGCGCGTCGTGCAGCGGATCAGCGAGCAGGGTTTCGGTGAGTACTTGTCGCCGGCGCCCGCGCCGCCGGAGGCGCAGGTGGGCGGCCGGTCGGTGCTGCTGATCCCGGCCCGTGTCGGCAGCCTCGACGCCGAGGCGCTGCCGCCGGACTACCAGCGGATCTTGGCTATCGTGCGCGATGCGGCCGGGCCGGTGAAGGTCAAGG
>NZ_JAAFYZ010000586.1 GCF_018274385.1 Catenulispora pinistramenti
ATCCTGTTTTGCACGCCGTGCTCCAGATCAGCCGTTTTGAACCTTAGGCAGTCCAAAACCCTAGATCGGACACGGCGTGCACGCGCGCAACCCCACCCAGACAACCCACACATAAGTCAGAGGCGCCGATTTTTACGGCCTTCGGTCATAGTTGAGCCGGTTCGGGGTTCGGGGCGGCAGGTCTGTGATTTGGCTGCCGGTTCACGCGTTCACAACCCCGCCGCACCTCAGGCCTCTTCAACTCCGGCAAGTCAGGACAAGGGCAAAGGCAAGATCAAGAGCTGAAGATCAAGGTCAAGGGCTGTGGTGAAGAGCCGGGCTTCCGGCGGGCCTCGGCAACCTCAGGGAAACTAGCGCGGTTCCCTCGGGTGGCCGATCTAGTCTCAGCGGCGGCGGTTTGTGGGGTGGTGCGGTCCGTTCCCCTCGGTCGCGTCGTCAGCCCGGGGGG
>NZ_JAAFYZ010000587.1 GCF_018274385.1 Catenulispora pinistramenti
GCTGGCCCTGCTGGGGATAGGGCTGGGCCTGGCCCTGCTGCTGCGGCTGACCCTGCTGGGGGTACGGCTGGCCCTGAGGCTGGCCTTGCTGCTGGCCGAAGGGCTGGCCCTGGCCTTGCGACTGGGCGAAGGGCGCGGGCGGGGTCTGCTGCTGGGGCTGGCCGAAGGGCGATGCGGCTTGCGGCTGCGATGCGCCGAAGGGCTGCTGAGGCTGTCCGCCGAATTGCTGCTGCGCCTGCGGCTGGGCACCCCACGGCTGCTGAGACTGGCCTTGATGCGTCGGCTGGCCTTGATGCGTCTGCTGCTGAGGCTGGTTCTGGGGCGTCGGCTGCTGCTGGTCAGGCGCGTTGACCGCGGCGCTGAAGCCCTTGGGGGGCGTCATCGGCTGCTGGAGGTGCGGCGGGATCGGCGGGGCGTGGGTGACCGGCTTGGGGGCCGGGTCGGC
>NZ_JAAFYZ010000588.1 GCF_018274385.1 Catenulispora pinistramenti
ACCTCTGATCAACGGCTTCTCTAGACAAGAACCGATGTATCAGAGGTCTCGTTCACACCACCAACCAGCCCCTTGACACCCCCACCAAAACCTTAACTACGCGGCATTGGCCACCGGCACTGTAGGCGAAGCCCTGCCGACGCGACCGAGGGGAACGAACCGAAAACCAGCCGGAAGAATGGCAAAGCCCAGTGGTTCGGTACCGGCGGCCAGGCGAGGTCAGCCGCCGGTCGGGGCGCTGGCAGCGCGACAGTCACAGGGTGCGCATTCTGGGCTGGCGGGTGCGGCCGCAGGTGTGGGCTCGCCTGGCCGCCGCCGGATGGTAGATAGACCCGGCCGCCACTACCAAGATGAAGACTGCTGGATAGCTGATTGGCCCAGCCGCCAGGCTGCTGCTGGCGGATGGCGAGACCTGCCAGAGGATGGCGGTAGGCGGTAGGCGGT
>NZ_JAAFYZ010000589.1 GCF_018274385.1 Catenulispora pinistramenti
CGAGCTCTTACTACAAAGCAGACTTCTGCAGAGTGCTTTTTATGTGGTCAAGATTTTTTTTTTTTTCCTGTTCCGACCCTGCCGCTTACCGGATACCTGTCCGCCTTTCTCCCTTCGGGAAGCGTGGCGCTTTCTCATAGCTCACGCTGTAGGTATCTCAGTTCGGTGTAGGTCGTTCGCTCCAAGCTGGGCTGTGTGCACGAACCCCCCGTTCAGCCCGACCGCTGCGCCTTATCCGGTAACTATCGTCTTGAGTCCAACCCGGTAAGACACGACTTATCGCCACTGGCAGCAGCCACTGGTAACAGGATTAGCAGAGCAAGGTATGTAGGCGGTGCTACAGAGTTCTTGAAGTGGTGGCCTAACTACGGCTACACTAGAAGAACAGTATTTGGT
>NZ_JAAFYZ010000059.1 GCF_018274385.1 Catenulispora pinistramenti
GTTTCCCTGAGGTTGCCGAGGCCCGCCGGAGGCCCCTGCCGTTGACTTCAGGCGCCCACCACACGCGACGATTGCCGCCAGCCCAACGCGTGCGCAGTGACTCGGACCCGCGCGAAACCACCACCACAACCGCCGCCCGCCAACGCAAACCGCGTGGCACAGCGAACTGCGTCTCGATCCGTGATTAGTCAATACTAGGTAGTTCCGTAAAGAAATGCCTTTAACCAACACACCAACTGCAAGCCACAAGCCAAAACCCTGCCACTCGTACCCGCCACTGGCGCCTGCCACCTAGACCCGCTCACCCATCCGCCGAATCTGATACACCCACCCCGTCCAGGGCAGACGTTGCCGCCCGATACGACGCCAGTGAACCGTCATCCCCAAGTAAATCAGCGCCCTGTGCCAGCCATGCCAGCCATGCCAGCCGCGCCATCCGCGCCATCCCTACCAGCCCTACCAGCCGTACTCTCCCGCACCTTCAACGCATACGGCGCCTCCACGTCCTCCGACTCAGCGCTCTTCGCCCCACGCCCGCCCCGAATCGGATCCACCCTCTTGTCCGCCAGATTCACAGCCGCTTCGGCGATCGCCTCCTTGTCCGGGGCGATGGTCGTCAGCGTCGGCGAGCTGTAGCCGCCCTCGGCGATGTCGTCGAACCCTGCGATCGCCACGTTCCCCGGGATGGAGATCCCGCGATCGGTGGCGGTGCGCATGGCGCCGATGGCGAGCAGGTCGTTGCAGCAGAAGACCGCGTCCGGCGGTTCGGGGAGGTCGAGTAGGCGGGCCATCGCCGCGGCCCCGTCGGCCCGTTGGTAGTTCTCGACCGGTAGGACCATCGCCGGGTCGTGCGGCAGGCCGGCGGCGTCCAGGGCCTGGCGGTGGCCGGCGATGCGCAGGGCTCCGGTGCCGCCGTTCTTGCCGGGTTGGTCGCCGATGACGGCGATGCGGCGGCGGCCGATGCTGATCAGGTGCTCCACGACGGTGCGGGCGGCGGCGACGTTGTCGATCGCGACGTGGTCGGCCGGGCCGGGGATGTCGCGCTCGCCGAGCAGTACCAGCGGGGTTGCGGGGTCAGCGCGTTCCAGGTCGGAGGGCTCCATTGCCAGTGGGCTCAGGATTGCCGCGTCTATCCGCTGCGGCCCCATCGAGGTGATGACCGCCTGCTCGCGCTCGCGGGAGCCCTGGGTCTGCTCGACCAGCACGGTCCACTGGCGGCGGTGCGCGGCGGTGATGACCAGCCCGGTGAGCTCGGCGAAGTATGGATTGTCCAGCTCCGGGACGGCCAGCACGATGAAGCCGGTCCGGCCCTTGCGCAGGTTCCGTGCGCCCAGGTTGGGGCGGTAGCCGGTCTCGGCGATCGCGCGCTCCACCCGTTCGCGGGTGGCCGGCGTGATGAAGGCGTAGCCGTTCACCACGTTCGAGACCGTCTTGATCGAGACGCCGGCCCGTTCGGCCACGTCCTTCAGTGTTGGGGGCACCTGTCGGGACCGCCCTTCCCGTGAGTTCCGTTCGGGTCATGCTACGCCTTTACAACGTTGTAGACAACGATGTAGAACTGACCACACCCCGGATTTCCGCCGCGTGACCGGAGTCACACGGCCGGGTGGTATCGGCGTATCACCGACAAGCCGTAGACAAGATCCATATCAGGGCATTCGACACAGACATCGAGGAGCCATGAAATCGCATGTGAAAGTCGCCGCCGCGGCCGTCGCCGCCGCCGGTCTGCTCGCGGCCGCGGGCTGTAGCAGCAGCTCCAGCGGCTCCGGGTCGAGTGGCGGTGTGGTGAAGCTGTCCATGCTGACCGGGTTCACCGGTCCGGACGGACCCTCCTACCAGGCGCTGGTCTCGGAGTTCAACGCCTCCCACCCGAACATCAAGGTCACCATGGACATCCAGCCGTGGGACGCGATCGGGCAGAAGCTGCCCGCCGAGTGGGCCACCGGGCAGGGCCCGGATCTGGCCACGCCGAACTTCGACCCCGGCGTGATCTTCAACTACATCAAGACCAACTCGGTGCTCCCGCTGGATCCCTCGATCGGCACCGGTGACACGCAGATCAACTCCTCCGCATTCCCGTCCTCGGTGACCAAGGCGTTCACCGTCAACGGGAAGCTGTACGCGGTCCCGGCGAACCTCGCCACGGTCGCGCTCTACTACAACAAGACGATGTTCACCGCGGCCGGGATCACCGATCCGCCGAAGACCTCGGACGAGTTCGTCGCGGACGTCAAGAAGCTGACGCTGGGCGGGGCGAACCCGACCCAGTACGGCATCTCGCTGGCCGACCACCAGACCATCGAGATGTGGCCGATCCTGCAGTGGATGAACGGCGGCGACATCGTCGGCCCGGACGGCTGCGCGACGGTCAACTCCGCGGCCAGCGTGCAGGCCCTGTCGACCTGGGCCAACCTGGTGCAGAACCAGCACGTCAGCCCGGTCGGCCAGACCGGCGCCGACGCCGACACGCTGTTCTCGGCGAAGAAGGCGGCGATGGAGCTGAACGGCCCCTGGGCCGCCGACGGCTTCCGCAAGGCCGGGATCGACCTGGGCATCGCCCCGGTGCCGGTGGGTTCGGCGGGCCCGGTGACCCTGGCCTCGACCGTGCCGCTGATGATCGCCAAGAACACCAAGCACAAGGACCAGGCGCTGGAGTTCCTGAGCTGGTGGACCGGCAAGACCGCGCAGGCCTCGTTCTCGAAGAGCTCCGGCTACCCGCCGGCGCGCAGCGACGTCACCGTCTCGGACCCGAACACCGCGGTGTTCGCCCAGGCGCTGCCGACCGCCCGGCTCTACCTGGCCGGGCTGCCCACCTCCTCGCAGATCGACACCGACGTCTACACGCCGCTGCTGGGCCAGCTGACCCGGGGCGCGGACCCGCAGAAGTCCGCCGACTCCGCGGCCAAGGCGATCGACCAGCTCACCGGCTGCAAGAGCTGACGGCGGCCGGCGCGGCGGAGACGGACGAAGAAGAGGGCGATCGATGGCACATCTGGCAGACCAAGCGACCGACGCGCCGGCCCGGTCCCGGGGACCGGACCGGCGGAGTCGGGGCCGGGGCTGGCGGTCCCGGTTCAACCCCGCGTACCTGTTCGTCGCGCCGGCGTTCCTGCTGGCCGCCGTCTTCATCCTGTGGCCGATCGTCCAGTCCGGCTGGATGAGCCTGCACGACTGGACGATCGGCGACGACTCGCACAAGTGGCTGGGCTTCGGCAACTACACCGAGCTCTGGCACGACTCGCGGTTCTGGAACGCGCTGAAGGTGACGATCGTCTACGCGGTCTTCGTCGTCATCGGCCAGGTGGCGATCGGGCTGGCGCTGGCCCAGTGGCTGCGCCGCACCACCTGGTACACGATGCTGCTGCGCTCGGCGTTCTTCTTCCCGACCATCGCCTCGCTGGCGGTCACCGGGATCGTCTGGAAGTTCCTGCTGGACCCGCAGGTCGGGCTGGTGGACGGCTGGCTCGGCAAGATCGGGGTCCACTCCCAGAACTGGCTGCAGGACACGCATCTGGCGCTGCCGGCGCTGATCGCGGTCGGGATCTGGAAGAACTTCGGCTTCTCGATGATCGTGCTGCTGGCCGGGGTGCAGGGAGTGCGCCAGGACCTGATCGAGGCCGCGACGCTGGACGGCGCCGGCGCGATCGCCCGGTTCCGGCACGTGACGCTGCCCGCGCTGCGCCCGGCGATCCTGTTCACCGTGGTGATCGGCACCGTCAACGCCCTGCAACTGTTCGACCTGACCTACGTGATGACCGACGGCGGCCCGCTGTTCCACACCGAGTCGATCGTCATGTACCTCTACCAACGCGGATTCGTCGACTTCCGGCTCGGCTACGCCAGCGCGATCGCCTGGGTGCTGTTCCTGATCATCATCGCCGTCTCCGTCGTGCAACTGCGAATGCTGAGGTTCCGCGATGACGACTGACGCGTCCCTCTCCTCGCTGCCCCCAGCGCCGTCCTGGGCCGGCCCGATGCTGCGCGGACTGCGCCGGGTGGGCCGGGTCCTGGCCTGGACCGTGCTCACCATCGCGGCGCTGGCCACCGTCGTGCCGTTCCTGTGGATGCTGGGCGTGGCCTTCCGCACCCCGGCGGACCTGTACTCCGATCCGTCGCGGCTGTGGCCGGACCACTGGTCGGTCTCCGGCTTCCACGCCGTGTTCACCCAGCTGCCGTTCTTCCGGCTGGCGGTCAACACCGTCGTGTTCGCCGGCGGCACCACGGTGCTGCTGCTGCTCATCGACTCGCTGTGCGCCTACGCGCTGGCCCGGCTGAAGTTCCGCGGGCAGAACTTCGTCTTCTGGACCATCCTGCTCACGCTGATGGTGCCGTTCCAGGTGATGCTGATCCCGCTGTTCCTCACCGTGTTCCACCTCGGCTGGCTGAACACCTTCCAGGGCCTGATCGTCCCGCGGTCGGTGAGCGCGCTGGGCATCTTCATGCTCCGGCAGTTCTTCGTCAAGATCCCCAAGGAGCTGGACGAGGCCGCCCGGGTCGATGGCGCCGGTCCCCTGCGGATCTACTGGCAGATCATCCTCCCGCTGGCCCGGCCCGCCCTGGCCTCGCTGTTCGTCATCCAGTTCATGGCGTTGTGGAACGACTTCCTGTGGCCGCTGGTCATCTCCAGCAGCACCGACATGCGGACCCTGCCCTCGGCCCTGACGCTGTTCTCCAGCACCTCCGGCGTGGACCACGCCGCACTCATGGCCGGCGCCGCCATCTCGCTGGCGCCCCTGGCCATCGCCTTCCTGCTCGCCCAGCGGTTCTTCACCGAGGGCATCGCCGCAACAGGTATCAAGTAAAAGGAACCTCCCTTGCTCACAGCACATGCCACCCTCGACCCGGCCTTCCGGATCGCCCCGGTAGACCGCCGCCTGTTCGGCTCCTTCGTGGAACACATGGGCCGCTGCGTCTACGGCGGTATCTACGAACCCGGACACACCGAGTCCGACACGGACGGCAACCGGCTGGACGTCGCCGAGCTCACCCGCGACCTCGGGGTCGGCGTGATCCGCTACCCCGGCGGCAACTTCGTGTCCGGATACCGCTGGGAGGACGGCGTCGGCCCGGTCGCCGAGCGGCCCCGGCGCCTGGACCTGGCGTGGCGCTCCATCGAGAGCAACGAGTTCGGCCTGAACGAGTTCATGGCCTGGACCAGACTGGCCCAGGTGGAGCCGATGATGGCGGTCAACCTCGGCACCCGCGGCATCCAAGAGGCCTGCGATCTGCTGGAGTACGCCAACCACCCGGGCGGCACCTACTACTCCGACCTGCGCCGCGCGCACGGCGTGGAGCAGCCGCACGACATCAAGCTGTGGTGCCTGGGCAACGAGATGGACGGCCCCTGGCAGACCGGCCACAAGACCGCCGAGGAGTACGGCCGGCTGGCCGCCGAGACCGCCAAGGCGATGCGCCAGGTCGACCCCGGCATCGAACTGGTGGCCTGCGGCAGCTCCAACGCCGAGATGCCGACCTTCGGCACGTGGGAGACCACGGTGCTGGAGCACACCTTCGAGCACGTCGACTACATCTCCCTGCACGCCTACTACGAGCAGCACGGCGAAGACCGCGCCAGCTTCCTGGGCGCGGCGGCGGGCATGGACCGCTTCATCGAGGGCGTGGTGGCCACCGCGGACCACGTCGCCGCCCGCAAGCAGTCCCGCAAGCGGCTCAACCTCTCCTTCGACGAGTGGAACCTGTGGCAGCAGAGCCGCTTCGCCGGCCACACCAACCTGGACTGGGAGCAGGCGCCGCGGCTGATCGAGGACACCTACACCGTGCAGGACGCGGTGGTCTTCGGCAGCCTGCTGATGTCCCTGCTCCGGCACGCCGACCGGGTCTCCATCGCCTGCCTGGCCCAACTGGTCAACGTGATCGGCCCGATCCGCGCCGAACCGGACCGCCCGGCCTGGGCCCAGACCATCTTCCACCCCTTCGCGCTCACCGCCCGGCACGCCGTCGGCGACGTGCTGCGGGTCCAGACCGCCACCGACCGCTACGACACCGCCGAGCACGGCGACGTCCCGCTGGTCGACGTGGTGGCCACGCACGACGAGGAGACCGGCCAGGTCACGGTGTTCGCGATGAACCGGCACACCGAGGAACAGGCGAAGCTCGACATCGACCTGCGGGCCTTCGGCGACCTGGTGGTGGCCGAACACCTGCACCTGGGCGGCACCGACCTGGACGCCGCCAACTCGATCGAGACCCCGGAGCGGATCGCACCGACCGGCGTGGCCGGCGCGACCACCGAGGGCCGACGGCTCAGCGCCGCGCTACCGCCGGTGTCCTGGAACATGATCCGGCTGGTTCCGGCCGGCCGGTGAGCGGGTGCGGTGACCCCACGCCAATGCGGGGTCACCGCACCTACGCTGCCGGTCACCGTCGGAGGCCCCAAGGCGTACGGCATAGCCACGTTCCCCCGCACCGGCTACCGGCTACCGGTTACCGGCTCGCCAAGGGGACCGGCGTGGCGACCGGCGCCCAGCCGGAGTCGATCTACGAGGTGGCCAGCGGCAGCAACGCGACCAACGGCTGCTGCTCGGACTTCGGCAACGTCGAGAACGCCTCGAAGGACACCGGCGCCGGGCACATGGACGCGCCGATCATCTCCTCGGCCTGCACCGCCTCGCCGTGCTCCGGGCCCGGCCCGTGGATCCAGGCCGACATGGAGAACGGCGTCTTCATGGGCAACGGGACCGGCAACCTGTCCAACACCAGCCTGCACACTCCGTTCGTCACCGCGGTGCTCCGCAACGACGGGCAGGCGAACTTCGCCTTGGACGGCGGTGATGCGACGCAGCCAACTGTGCCAGCGCTCTACAACGGCGCCCTGCCAGCCGGCTACGCGCCGATGGCGAAGGAAGGCGGCATCGCTCTGGGAACCGGCGGCGACAACAGCAACGCCGCGCCCGGGACCCGCTGCCTGGACATCATCAACGACGCCACCGCGGCCGGTTCCAAGGTGCAGCTGTGGAACTGCAACGGCATCGGCGGCCAACAGTGGGTCCAGCAGGCCGACGGCACGCTCCTGAACCCGCAGTCCGGGCTCTGCCTCACCGACCCGGCCGCCGACACCGCCAACGGCACCCAGCTCGACATCGAACCCTGCGCCGACGCCGCCGACCAGGTGTTCACCTACCAGAGCACATCCGCCCTGACCCCCGGCACGGAAGTCTCCTTCTACGTCATGCCGGCGGCGCGGAACATCTGATCGTAGATATCCCGGAGCACGTCCTGCTTGCGGCGGTTGTAGTCCATCACATGGCCGCCACCGGGAACCGCCTGTCGTTTCGCCTGCTCATACCGGTCACGGTCGTCCGGATGAGACCGCAGCCAGTCGCGGAACATGAGATGCCGGATTGTTTCCGGGCAGTCCGGGCCGAACACATGCAGATTCACCTTCGGATCCGGCAGCGACAGACATCGATGCTGATGGAAGGACGGTTCTCGAATGACGAGGACGTAGCCGAGCCGTTCCAGGGGCGGCACATAGCGGTCCTCGTCCGTCGGGTCGGCCACCGTCAAGTCGATGTCGATGACGTCCTTGGCGGCCAGTTCGGGTACTGAGGTGGATCCGACATGGTCGACGACGAGGGCCGCCGCACCGAGTACCTCGCGGATATCATGGGCGAGCGCCTCGAAACGGCTGGGCCATTCGTGGTTGTAAGGCACGATCTCGACCGCGGCCTGCTGCGGTGGGCCCGAAACCCACGGATCCTCGTCCGGATCCGGCTCATGATGGCGGGTGATCTCCTCATGTGTTGGCACCCGCCACATTCTACTAACGCGGTCGGCGGCAAAGATCGATTGCTCGCTCGCCGGCTCTCGCGTGTCCTTCATGACTAGAGTCGATCATCGCGGCGGGGCGCGCTTAACCGTGGCACCGTCGAGCGCCCACTCCGCTTCCCCGGTCAGTACCACGAAAAGGACATTCCATTGGTCGGGATCAATGACATATTGGCCGAGCAGCAAAAGCTCCTGGAGGTGATCGAAGCCCAGGACGCGAAGATCAATCCAGCGCTGGAACGGCTCTCGGCCAATGGTTCGCGCGAGCAGTCGGCGCTGTTCGCCGCGGCGTGCGCCGAACGGGCCGTCGGAATCCTGTTCTGGGTGGCCGCGAACGAGGGCAGGCAGGCGGACCTCGACTTCTACCGGAAGGCCCTGGAGCAGGTCTGGGGACAGCCGGTCGAGGGCGACCGCGACCGCGTCTCGCCTGACGACGTCTACGCCCGCCACGACCTCGCCCGGGGACCGGAATCCGACGGCGGCCGCGCGGGCGGACTCGCCCAGACCGCCGCCCTCGCGCTGCGCTCGGTCCTGGCCTACGGCCAGACCGGCGACTTCGCGCACATCCGCCAGGTCGCGGCCCAGCTGAGGAACGACGCTTCCGGTCTGGCCCACCGCACCTCGACCGACGGCCTCGCCACGGTCGAGATCGACCGCCAGGTCAGTGAGATCGAGACGATCCTGCGCGACGGGGCCACCACTGATCTCGCCGCCCGCCTTCGGGAACAGGCGCAAGCCGTCGGTCGGGAATGGCTCGACCTCGCGGTCCGGTATTACCGGACCGGCCATTGAAAAGTGGTGGTTCCCCACATCGGGCAGCTACCGCACTCCCGTTATCACGGTTCACCTATCCCGCCTGGAACAAATCCAGAATCTCCTCGGCAGCACTGGTAGCGGTGATCCGCCCCGACCGCACCTGCTCCTCAAGCCCCGGCGTCAGTGCCCGGACGCCCTCGTGCCCGCGAAGCCGCGCCAGCAGCCGGTCCTCGACCAGGTTCCACACCCAGGCGACCTGCTGCTCCCGGCGGCGGGCCGCCAGGCTGTCGGTGGCCTCCAGTGCCTTGCGATGGGCGCGGACCTGGTTCCAGATCTCGTCCAGCCCCGTGTCCTCGCGCGCGCTGCACGTCAGCACCGGCGGCGTCCATGGCGCGTCCGGGGTGCGGAGCAGTCGCAGCGCGCCGGAGAGTTCCCGCGCGGCGGCTCGCGCGTCGCGCTCGTGCGGGCCGTCGGCCTTGTTGACGGCGATGACGTCGGCGAGTTCCAGCACGCCCTTCTTGATCCCCTGCAACTGGTCCCCGGTTCGGGCCAGGGCCAGCAGCAGGAAGGTGTCGACCATGCCGGCGACCGCGGTCTCGGACTGCCCGACCCCGACCGTCTCGACCAGTACCACGTCGTAGCCGGCGGCCTCCATCACCACCATGCTCTCGCGGGTGGCCTTGGCGACCCCGCCGAGCGTGCCGGAAGTCGGGGACGGCCGCACGAAGGCGGCGGGATCGACGGCCAGCCGCTCCATCCGCGTCTTGTCGCCCAGGATCGAGCCGCCGGTGCGGGTCGAGGACGGGTCGACCGCGAGCACCGCGACCCGGTGGCCGAGGCCGGTCAGCATCGTGCCGAGCGCGTCGATGAACGTCGACTTGCCCACGCCGGGCACGCCGGTGACGCCGACCCGTACCGCGCCGCCGGAGTACGGCAGCAGCGCCGTCAGCACCTGCTGCGCGGTCACCCGGTGATCAGCCCGGGTGGACTCCACCAGCGTGATGGTCCGCGCGATCGCCGGACGAGATCCCGAGCGGACCCCGTCCACGAAGTACTGCGGGTCCTGGGGAGCCGGGCTCACAGCTGGTGCCCCAGCGACTCACCCAGCTTCCGCACCAAGTCCTTCGCGGCGTCCGGGATCACCGTCCCGGGCGGGAACACCGCCGCCGCCCCGGCCGCGTACAGCTCCTCGAAGTCCTGCGGCGGGATCACGCCGCCGACCACGATCACGATGTCCTCGCGCCCGGCCGCCGCCAGCTCCGCGCGCAGCGCCGGTACCAGCGTCAGGTGGCCGGCGGCCAGCGAGGAGACGCCGACGATGTGCACGTCGGCCTCCACCGCCTGCCGCGCGACCTCCGCCGGGGTCTGGAACAGCGGGCCGACGTCCACGTCGAAACCGAGGTCGGCGAACGCGGTGGCGATCACCTTCTGCCCCCGGTCGTGCCCGTCCTGCCCCATCTTCGCCACCAGGATGCGCGGCCGGCGCCCCTCGGCCTCGGCGAACGCGTCGACCAGCGCGCGGGTCTCGGCGACCGGCCCGCCGGCGCCCGACCCCGCCTCGGCCTCGTCGCGGTAGACGCCGGAGATGGTGCGGATCTGGCCGGCGTGGCGGCCGTAGACCTGTTCCAGCGCCTCGGAGATCTCCCCGACGGTGGCCTTGGCGCGCGCCGCGTTCACCGCCAGCGCCAGCAGGTTGCCGTCCAGCGACCCGTCCCGCGAGGCGCCGGCGCGCGCCGAGGCGGTCAGCGCGCGCAGCGCCTCCTGGCACGCGTCCTCGTCCCGCTCGGCCCGCAGCCGCCGCAGCTTCTCCACCTGCTGCGCGCGCACCTGCTCGTTGTCGATCTTCAGGACGTCGATGTCCTCGCCGCCGGAGACCCGGTACTTGTTGACGCCGATCACCGGCTGCCGCCCGGAGTCGATCCGCGCCTGGGTCCGCGCCGCGGCCTCCTCGACGCGCAGCTTCGGGATCCCGGCGTCGATGGCCGCGGTCATCCCGCCGGCCGCCTCGACCTCCTGGATGTGCTGCCAGGCGCGCCGGGCCAGGTCGTACGTCAGGCGCTCGACATAAGCGCTGCCGCCCCAAGGGTCGATGACGCGCGTGGTCCCCGACTCCTGCTGGAGCAGCAGCTGGGTGTTGCGGGCGATGCGTGCGGAGAAGTCCGTCGGCAGCGCCAGCGCCTCGTCCAACGCGTTCGTGTGCAGCGACTGCGTGTGCCCCTGTGTGGCGGCCATCGCCTCGATACACGTGCGCGTCACGTTGTTGAACACGTCTTGTGCGGTCAGCGACCACCCGGAGGTCTGGCAGTGCGCCCGCAACGACAGCGACTTCGCACTCTTCGGCTCGAACTCCCGCACCAGCTTGGCCCACAGCAGCCGCCCGGCCCGCAGCTTGGCGACCTCCATGAAGAAGTTCATGCCGATCGCCCAGAAGAACGACAGCCGCGGCGCGAACGCGTCGACGTCCAGGCCCGCGTCCAGACCGGCCCGCAGGTACTCGACGCCGTCAGCGAGCGTGTAGGCGAGTTCGAGGTCTGCGGTGGCCCCGGCTTCCTGGATGTGGTAGCCGGAGATGGAGATCGAGTTGTAGCGCGGCATGCGCTGGGAGGTGTAGGCGAAGATGTCGGAGATGATCCGCATCGACGGCTGCGGCGGGTAGATGTAGGTGTTGCGGACCATGAACTCTTTGAGGATGTCGTTCTGGATGGTCCCGGCCAGCTGCTCCGGCGCGACGCCCTGCTCCTCGGCGGCCACGATGTAGAGCGCGAGCACCGGCAGCACCGCGCCGTTCATCGTCATCGACACCGACATCTTGTCCAGCGGGATCCCGTCGAACAGCTGCCGCATGTCGTAGATCGAGTCGATCGCCACGCCGGCCATGCCGACGTCGCCGGTCACCCGCGGGTGGTCGCTGTCGTAGCCGCGGTGGGTGGCCAGGTCGAAGGCCACTGACAGGCCCTTCTGCCCGGCGGCGAGGTTCCGCCGGTAGAAGGCGTTGGACTCCTGCGCGGTGGAGAAGCCGGCGTACTGGCGCACGGTCCACGGCTGGTTCACGTACATCGTCGGGTACGGGCCGCGCAGGTATGGCGCGATCCCCGGGTAGGTGCCCAGGAAGTCCAGGCCCTCCAGGTCCTCGGCCGTGTACAGCGGCTTGACCGTGATGCCTTCGGGAGTCTCCCACAGGGCGTCCTCGACGTCCTTGCCGGTCTGCTCCCGCCACGCGTCGCGCCACTGATCGGTACCGGCCGCGCCGGCAGCGCCGGTCCTCGCGTCGGCGACGGCCTCCGCCGAGCCGGCATCCAGCTCCACCTCGGAGAAGTCGGGAATCATCAGAACTCTCCGATCGCCGCATAGGCGGTATTCAGCGCGGACAGTACATCGCAGCCCACGTAGACGAACTCCTCGACACCGGCCTCGCGGTACTCCTCAGCCCGCTCCCCCGGACGTCCGGCGAGCCAGATCCGCTGTATCCCGGCCTCACCGAGGATCCGCGCGACTTCTGTGGCGTGTTCGGCATACAGCGCGTCGCTTGAACACAGACACGCGATCTTCGCCTCGCTGTCGGCCAGCGCCGCCCGCAAGGCGTCGGCATCCACACCGGAACCGGACTCGACAGGCACCGGGACGACGACGCCCTCGATCCCGCCGGCCTGGAACAGGTTGGCGGCGAACGACGACCGCGCCGAATACACCGCCTCGGAACCGAGCGCGACCAACGCGATCCGCGGCCGCGACCCGTCCCTGACGAGCAGTTCCTCCGCACGGTCCCGCAACGCCTCGAACGCCTCGGCCCTGCGCACCCGGGGCAAACCGCCGCCGCGCCGCCCGGGCCGCCGCACGCTGGTCAGCGCCTTCTCGCCGAGGTTCGGGAACTCGCTGACCCCCAGGATCGGCTCGCGGCGGCGCGCGATGGCCGCCGTCCGGCGCTCCCAGGCCGCGCCGATCCGCTCGGCGACCAGCCCGCCGACCAGCGCCGAACGCATCCCGCCGGCCCGCTCGATCTCCTGGAACCAGGCCCAGGCGGCGCGCGCCAGGTCGTCCGTGAGCCGTTCGACGTACCAGGACCCGCCCGCCGGATCCACGACCCGGCCCAGGTGCGACTCGTCCAGCAGGATCGACTGGGTGTTGCGGGCGACCCGGCGGGTGAAGTCGTCGGGGAGGCCGACGACGTCGTCGAACGGCAGCACCGTGACGGACTCCGCGCCGCCGACCCCGGCCGCCATGCAGGCCACGGTGGTGCGCAGGATGTTCACCCAGGGGTCGCGCTCGGTCATCATCACCGAGGAGGTGACGGCGTGCAGCCGGTTCGACGCGGCGGCCTCCGGCGCCCCGGACGCCTCCAGCACCCGGGCCCACAGCCGGCGGGCCACGCGCAGCTTCGCGATGGTCAGGAACTGATCGGCGGTCGCGGCGTACCGGAACTCCAGTTGCCCGGCGGCATCCGCGACCGGCAGTCCGGCGTCAGTGAGCTGCCGCAGGTAGGCGACCGCAGTAGCCAGAGCGGAGCCGAGTTCCTGCGCCGGAGAAGCCCCGGCGTCGTGGTAGGCGAGCGCGTCGACTGTCAGGGCCCGTACTCCCGGGTACCGCTGAGCGCAGGTCCCGGCGAGCTCGGCGGCCTCGGCGAGCAGGCTCTCGGTCCGCTCGTCCGCGCCGGTTCGGGCGAGCAGCCCGAGCGGGTCGGCGCCGAGGTTGCCGGTGGCCTGGCCGTCGGGCACGCCGCGCTCGTCGTAGAGCTTGAACAGACGTTGTGCGGCCGCGCCGAAATCGGGCCCGGCATCGAGCACCACAGCGGCCAGATCGAGGTAGACGCCGTCGAGTACCTTCGGCAGCGCGTCGATCGGCAGGCCCTGGTCGCCGATTTCGAGCCACAGCGAGGTGACGCCGTTCTCCAGGTCGGCGAGTACGGCCTGGTTCGCCGCGTCCGGGCGCGGATCGCCGTGGTACTGCCGGATGTCCCAGCCGTCGAGGACGGCGCCGTGCGGGCGGTTTCCGCGGACATACGGTGCGGTGCCCGGGAATCCCGGGTCAGGGGCCTGATCGTCGGCCGTGTAGAGCGGCTGGGCGGACAGGCCGTCCTCCAGCGCCGTGCTCAGTGCCTTCTCAGCATCCTGACCTTCCAGCCCCGGCTTCCCCGACTTCGCCAGCACTCCGGCGACCAGTCGCCGCCACTGCTCGCGGCTCGGGGCCGGGAACAGCGAGGCCAGGGCGAGATCGCCGTCTTGGACGCCGAGGTCTTCGTCTTCACCGTGGGAGCCGGTCCCGGTACGGGCTGTGGTCTCCCCGGCGGCAGCCGGCGGTGTCATCTCCAAGGCCTCCTCGCGGGGTGTCTTCGCTCGCGACATTGCCCGACGCCGCGCTACCGCGTCAACTCCGCGTAGTGCCCCTGTGACGTGGCGAAGGACACAGTTGGACAGCGGGGCGGGAGAACTGGACGCCGGGGGTGGGAGAACCCCGGCAGTAGCGCCAGAGTGTTCATATATGTGAACGCCAGTCATCCCTGTGAAGTTTTTACCCGCCAACTACTTGTGCCGGCCGTATGCGCGTACGACATTGCCGTGTCATGAGAATCAGTACGCATAGGCGCACCACGGCCCTCGGCACCGCTGTAGTCGCCGCTGCTCTGATCGGCGGGGCTCTGATCGGCGCTGGGACGGCACAGGCGTCCGGTACCTCGGCCGACCCGGCTTCGGAAGCCGCCGCGTCGGGTTCGGAAGCCGCCGCGTCGGCAGCGGCGGGCCTGGCCATCACCGTCCACCCCGACCAGACCGGCCACCGGCTGAGCCCGGGGTTCGTCGGCTTCTCCTTCGGCGCCGCGACCGTCGCCGCCGACAACTACTCCAGCACCGACCTGGCCGGGTATCTCAGCACCCTCGGCCCCGGCGGGACCCTCCGGGTCGGCGGCAACTCCGGCGACACCACGTTCTGGACCTCGACCGGCGAGACCGCGCCGAGCTGGGCCACCTCCGGCACCATCACCCCGGCCAAGCTCCAGCCGCTGGCCGCGATCGCGAAGGCGACGGGCTGGAAGGTGATCCTCGCGGTGAACCTCAAGCACCGCGATCCGGCCCGGGCCGCCGACGAGGCCCGGTACGCGCGGCAGATCTTCGGCCGGTCGCTGCTGGCCGTCGAGGTCGGCAACGAGCCCAACTTCTACGAGACCGACCCGGCCGCCTACTACGCCGACTTCGAGACCTACGCCTCGGCGATCCGCGCGGCGGTCCCGGGCATCGCGCTGACCGGGCCGGACGCCGAGACCAACCACAGCTCCTGGCTCGGCGGGTTCGCCGCGGCCGACGCCGCGCACCCGGACGTCTCGCTGGTCACCGACCACACCTACCCGACCAGCGCGTGCGGCGGTTCGGTCGCGACCATCGCGCAGCTGCTCGGCACGGCGTCCGCGCAGTACGAGAACGCCAACGCGCAGGCGGCTTTGAGCGCGGCCCGCCAGCTCCACGTGCCGGCCGCGATGACCGAGACCAACTCGACCGTGTGCGCCGGGACGGCCGGGGTCAGCGACACGTTCGCGTCCGCGTTGTGGGCTCTGGACTACAACCTCCTGCTCGCGCAGGACGGCGTCGCCAGCGCCGAGTTCATGGACGGCACCAACGCGGCCGGCTGCGACCCTTACACCCCGCTGTGCCCGACGTCCGGCGATCTGACGGCGCGGCCGCTGTACTACGGGATGCTCGCGACCGAGCTCGTCGGCGGCGGCGACTTCGTGGCGCTGGACGATCCGGACTCCGCCGACGTGCGGGCCTACGCCGTCCGCGACGGCGGTCACCTGACGGTCGTGCTCGACGACGTCCAGGACCCGGCCAGTCATCCGGCGACGACCGTCGACCTGGCCTTGGGCCTGAACGGGTTGCAGCACGGCAGCCTCACCGCGCTGACCACGACGTCACCGGACGGTTTGGCGGCCACCTCCGGGATCACGCTCGGGGGCGGGCAGGTCGGGGCGCACGGAGCGTTCCCGGCGCCGCGGCAGACGCCGGTGGCGGTGCGGCATGGCAGCGCGAGCGTGACGGTGCGGGCGGGGAGTGCTGTGATCATCCGATTCAGCTGACGAGGCCCACCAAGCTGCCGGGCTCAGTGTGCGGAGGGTGCGGTGGGTACGGAATGTGCGGCCGAGCTGGGAGTCTGGGGCGGTCCGGTAAGGCTTCCGCTCGGCGTCGGTCCGGTGCTCTGTCCGGTGCTCTGTCCGGTGCTCTGTCCCGTCGCCTGTCCGGCCGGCGACGAAGCCGACGCCGACGCGCTGGCATCGTGGTGGCCGTCGCCGTCGGTCGTCCCGGGCGTCGAGGACGGGCCCGGCGCGATCACGCTCGTCGTGGCCTTCGGTGGCGCCAACGGACCCGGGTGCTCGGGCGCGGGCCCGGGATGACCGGCCAGCACGACAACGGCGGTGGCCACGGCGCCGACCGCGACCCCGCCGAGGGCCAGCGCCGACATCCGCAGCGGCAGCCGCCGTCCGCGGGCCGGCGGCCGGATCGCGGCCACCCGCCGGGCCAGTTCCGCCGAGGGCTGGATCTCCTCGGCCCGGGTGGCGAAGTGGGAACGCAGTGCCTCTTGCTGCCCTTCGTCGCTCATCGTGGCGCCTCACTTGTCGAGGTCAGTCGGCCGTGGAGCGCCTTGAGCGCCCGGGACGCGTGGGTCTTCACCGAGCCGGTCGAGATGCCCAGGGTGTGGGCGATCTCGCGCTCGTCCAGATCGCACCAGTACCGCAGCACCACGACCGCCCGCTGCCGGGCCGGGAGCGCGGCCAGGCCGGCGGCCAGGTCGCCGGACGCGTCGGCGTCCCCGGGCGGGGTGAGCGCGTCGCGGCCGGAACCGAGCAGGTCCAGGTCGGTGGCGTCGCCGATCGGGGTGTCCCGGCCGCGTCTGAGCTTGCGCGAGCGGTCGATCGCCAGGTTCACCAGCACTTTGCGGGAGTAGGCCTCGGGATTGTCGTGCCCGACCCGCCGCCAGTGCCGCGCCGTCCGCTCCAGCGACACCTGCACCAGGTCCTCCGCGATGTGCCGGTCATCGACGAGGAACACGGCCGTGCGCAGCAGCCTGTGCATGCTCGCGCGCGCGAAGGCCTCGAAGTCCGGCTCCGCCCGTTTCCCCAACGCCGCGCTCCCGTCAGCCACGCACAGCCCCGACGCGGCCGGCCCGGCGGCCGCGGGGACTGGACGGTACACCAGTTGATCCGTCAGTGCGACGCCGATGCCGAGGGCTGCGACACCGGCGCGGCCGACGCCGAGGCCGAGGGTTCCGGCGCGGCCGACGCCGACGCCGAGGGTTCCGACGCGGCCGACGCCGACGCCGAGGGTTCCGACGCGGCCGACGCCGACGCCGAGGGTTCCGACGCGGCCGAGCCCGAGGCCGACACTGAGGGCACCGGAGCGGCCGACGCCGACGCCGAGGGCTGCGGACCGCCGGGCACCGAAGGCGCCGCCGAAGGCCCGGTCGACGCCGACGTCGCCGGACTACTGCCAGTGCCACTACCGCCGGCCGACGCCGCCTGCGAGACCCCGACGCTGATCCCGGTCACGGCGAGCACGCCCAGCCCCACCCCGATCCCCGTCGTCCGCAAGCTCCGCTTCCTGGGATTCGCCATGTCACACCCTCCTGCCGGCGGGCCCGTCGCCCTGCCACGCCCTCATCAACGACGCCTGCGCACGGCCGCGTTGACACGGGCCCCGACTTTCTTGCGTGTCCGGCTTGCGTGCCCGGGCTGAAACGGTTCGTCAGCTGATGCCAGGCTTCCAGTTCTCCCCAGGCACTTCATGAACCGTCCGTGCCCTCCCGATCCCCCGAGCGCCAGGGGCACTGTGGCAGAACCCAGCCCGGAGACCGAAGGGACACAACATGTCTGACTCCCGTACCACCCGGCACCGCGTGGCGGCCCTGCTCGGCGCCTCGGCGCTGGCGCTGCTCGCGGCGCCGCAGGCCGGGGCGGCGACCGCCGGCCACGCGGCGGCGGACCACGCGGCCGCCGGGACCGTGACGGCGACCGCCGGGACCGTCACCGCATCGGCTGTCGACTCGGCCAACGTCTCCACCACGATCCACGACAACTGGACCGGCCAGTGCATGGACCTGCCCGGGTACGGCAGCGTGGGCGTCAACACCCCGGTGTCGCAGTACCCGTGCGACACCAGCGAGAGCGGCGACAACCAGGACTTCCACCTGAACCCGACCCGCGTGGTCAGCGGCGTCCAGCTCTACGAGGTCGTGAACGACAAGTCCGGCCTGTGCCTGGACCTCCCCGGCTACGGCTCGGACCCGGCCGGCACCCACCTGTACGTCTACACCTGCGACTCCAACCCGGCCAACGACAACCAGGAATGGTCGGTCTGGAACATGACCGCCCCCGGCGGCACGGCCCTGAGCTCGGTCTTCGAGAACTTCAAGGCCAGCGGCTCGACGGTCATCTCCCCGACCAGCGGCGGCCAGTGCCTCGACGTCAGCGGCTTCGCCGACGGCTCGGACGCGGTCGCCGGCGCCGACTGGGCCATGAACGCACCCCTGACCATCTGCTCGTGGGCCAACTTCGGCCTGGACGATCACCTGTGGGCGTTCCTGGACCAGTGGACCGCCACACCGTGACGCGCCGGTGGGCCGTGCGGGCCGTGCGGGCCGTGCGGCGGTTACGTTCGAGCGCGGAGGGTAACTGAGAACCCTTGCGAGCGTAGCGATCGCTCCGGAACGGAGGCCCAGCCATGGTTGCGACAATTGTTGTGGTGCTGGTGGTCATCTTCGTGTTGCGAAGCTTGGCGAAGGCCAATAGATCGGGCACCTCCAGATCGGGCAGCTGGACAGCCAAGACTTTCCAAACGCCGCCCAGCACCACGACCAAGCCAGTCTCCTATACGCCTGCTCCTCCGACGTATCCGACGTATCCGACACCTCCGACGACCTCGCAGGGATCGGACGGATACATCCCCCAGGGAATCGACTACGCCGATTCGGGATCGTCGCACCACCACGGCGAGCCCTCGCACCACGACACAAACTCGTCGCACCACGGTTCAAGCTCGTCGCACCATGACACGAGCTCGTCGCACCACAACTGGGGCTCGTCCCACCACGACACAAGCTCATCGCACCACGATTCGAGCTCATCGCACCACGATACGAGCTCGTCATCCCACGACGGAGGCTCGTTCTTCTGATCCCGGAAGCGGCGGGACCCGGACCTGAACCCGAGCCCCGCCGCCTCATCGCACCAGCGTCAGCTCACCATCCCACCGCGATCTCCAGCCACTGCGGATTGGCGTGCGAGATGTACGATGACTGCCCGTCCACGTCGTCATACGGGAACCCGTACGCCAGCCCGTTGATCGCGTTCTCGTGCCAGAACTGCGCGTAGTAGTTCGCCGGCGCCGCCTGGTAGTACTGGCTCGGGTCCTGCTGCTGCGCCGCCGGCAGTGTGGCGACGTGCCGGTTCAGCGCGGCGCACATCGTCGGGTTGCTCGCCATCGAGCCCGCGCAGCCGAAGATGTTCTGCGTGGTCTCGTTCACGCCCGCCGACGCGGCGTACGCCGTGAAGTAGTTCGCGTTCGCGCCGCCGGCCTGGAAGCTGGGGTCGCTGCCGGGGGCGATGATGCGGTACGGCGCCTGGGTCTGCGCCAGCACCTTGAACTCCGGCGGCACCGAGTCGATGAACCGCTGAAAGGTCACCGACCGGTCCTCGGCGAATACCGACTGCGTCTCCCCGACCTGCACGTCGTACCCGTCGTGGGTGTGCAGCCGCATCGCCAGCTTCAGCCCGAAGGCGTCGACCCGGGTGGTGTTGCCGTTGAACTGGTCGGGGCCGACCGTGAACTCGATGAAGTCGTAGTACGGGCTGGTCGGCGAGCCGAGGTAGAAGTACATCCGCCCCGAGCTGTTGACCGGCATGTCGAAGTACGGCTGGTCGGCGATCGAGTGCGTCTGCCCGTCGAAGCTCCAGTAGACCTGGCTGTCCGGGTACTTGCCGTTGGTCCGGTTCAGGATCTTCAGCATCAGCACGTTCTGCGCCGGCGGGATCGTGGTGGTGTCGCCCCAGAACGGGTCGGTCGTCGGCGTGCTGGTCAGCACCGCGAACTCCCACAGCGAGTAGCCGTAGGCCGTCGCGCGCTGCGTCCCGTACATCCGCACGTACCGCCCGGTCCCGCTGACCGTCAGGTTCTCCACGCCACCGGCCCCGGTGGTCGTGGAGTAGACCGTCGTCCACGCGGTGCCGTCCTCCGAGGTCTGGATCTGGTACGCCTTCCCGTATGCGGCCTCCCAGTTCAGCGTCACCCCGCAGATGGCCTGCGACGTCCCCAGATCCACCTGGAGCCACTGCGGATCAGAGAACTGCGAAGACCAGCGCGTCCCGGTGTTCCCGTCCACGGCGGCCGAGGCCGGGAAGTCCGCGTTCTCCTCCGACGAAGCCGTGGCCGGCCGGTTCAGAGCGGCGTTGTCGGCACACGAGCCGTTGCTCGATCCCGGCGGGCCGTAAACGGCGAGCTCGAACAGCGAGTAGCCATAGGCGGTGTTCCGCGCCGTCCCGTCCATCCGGATGTACCGACCGCTGCCGGTGACATTCAGCGTCTCGGTGCCGCCGGGGCCGGTGGTCGTCGAATAGATCGACGTCCACGTGGTCCCGTCCGGCGAGGTCTGGATCTCATACGCCTTGGCCGAGGCCGTCTCCCACGTCAGCACGACCTGGCAGATGCTCTGAGTGCTCCCCAGATCCACCTGGAGCCACTGCGGATCAGAGAACTGCGACGACCAGCGCGTCCCGGTGTTCCCGTCCACGGCGGCCGAGGCCGGAAACGCGTCGCTCTCCACCGACGAAGCCGTGGCCGTCTTGTTCAGCGCCAGGTTCGTCGTCGTATCGCAGGACGCGGCGCGGGCCTTGGTCCCGGTGGCCGCGTTGAAGCCGAGCACACTGGCCAGCAACGCGATGACCAGTGCCACGATGAGCTGTGGCCGCCGACGTAGCGGCCGCCTTCTGTCATACATGATCGTCCTCCGGTCAGGCATAGATCCCGAATTCGTAGAGCGAGTAGCCGTAGGCCGTTCCCCGTTGTGTGCCGTACATCCGCACATAGCGGCCGGTCCCGGAGACGTCGAAATCGTCGACTCCGCCGGTACCGGTCGTGGTGCTGTAGACCGTGGTCCAGTTCGTGCCGTCGTTCGACACCTGGATCTGGTAGGCCTGCCCGTAAGCGGACTCCCAGCCCAGTTGGACGTGCTTGATCGCAGTGGGCTGACCCAGGTCCACCTGGATCCACTGCGGATCGCTCCAGTCGCTGGCCCAGCGCGTGGACCAGTTCCCATCGGTGGCATTGGCCGCGACGTAGGTCTGGCCGTTGCCGGCGGCTTGGAACGACGATGCGGTAGTCGGCTTGCCCAGCGCCACGTTCGTGCCGGCGACCGGCGGCGCGACCACCCGGAACGACGCGGACTGGATGCCGACGCCGCCGTGCTGGTCGTAGACGTACACGTACACCTTCCACACGCCGAGGGTCTTCGGCGCGGTGATGGTGAACGCCCCCGGTCCGGTCTGGGTGTAGCTGGACGGCGACTGCAACGCGGTCGCGCCGTTGACGTACTTGCCGGACAACGCCACGTTGTAGCTCAGCGTGTCGCCGGTCGGGTTGTTCGCCGCGACGTTCACCGTGAACTGGCCGCCGGAGGGGACGCTCGCGGTATTGCTGAGCGTCATCGACGTGATCTCAGGGGGCGTATTCGTCTGCGCCTGCCCGGTGAACGCCTGCTTCACCGAGTAGTACGACAGCCGCTTCCAACCCCCGGTGAGCAGGTTGAACCAGACGCCGCCGAAGTCGTTCTCGACACCGTAGTTGAACAGCGTCCCGCCCAGCGAGACGCCGGGGTGGCCGGCGATGCAGTTCCAGGCGGTGGTGTAGCCGTCGCGCTGCTGCTGATCGGTGGGCTCGGCCGGAACGTCGTTGGCGTCGTTCGGCACCTCCCACTCTCCGGGGTCACCGCTCTCGGTGACGATGTAAGGCTTCGTATAGCCGCCGTTGACCCAGTCGGTATTCACGTTGCAGACCGCGCCGTAGGAGTTCACGGCGAGCAGGTCCAGACTCGGCGTGTACTGCTTGTAGTACGGCCATGCGCCGGTCCACGCGTCCGTGGAGGTGACCGGATGGTCGGGGTCGATGGAGTGGATGGCCTCGGTAATCTGCTCCACGTACTGCGCGTAGGCGTCGCGCTCCTGCTCCACGGTCGCGCCGTTGGGGTAGGTGTAGTTCCCCGCGGTGTTGATGACCTCGTTGCCGACGTCCCACATCAGGGTTCCGGGGTCGTTCTTGTACTGGTTGACGTACTGCTCGATGGTATTCAGGGTGCTGGTTTTGTAGGCGGTGTCGTTGAGATAGTCCGCCCCCTGATTCAGCCAGAACCCGTTGATGACCTTGATGCCGCGCGCCGCTGCCGCGTCGAGCAACGGTTGCGACGTGCCGTCGGTGCCCCAGGTGCGGATGGTGTTGACGCCCATCGATGCGGCGTCGGCGAGGTAGCCGTCTCCCGCGGCGTTGCCGGGACCCCAGGTCACACCCTTGACCTGGTACGGGGCGCCGTTCACGGTCAGCTGCCAGTTCCCCTGGCCGCCGGTGACCTTGACGACGTTCGCCCCGCTGGCCGCCGGCGGCGGCGTGAGCGGGGTCGGGGCCGGGCCGGTCGTGGTGTAGACGGAGACCGGTCCGACGCTCAGGGTGCCGCCGGAGGCGGTGGCGGCGTTCGGCGAGGTGCAGCCGCAGTCGGCGTTCGGCCAGGAGCCGCCGATCGCCAGGTCCAGGATCAGGAAGAAGCCGTGGTCCACGGCCGCCTGCCAGGTGGTGACGCCGACCTGGCTCTCGCTGACGGTCCAGGTGACCTGGCCGTCGACCGAGAAGCGGATCTGCTCGTCGGCCTGCGTGCGGTCGATGACCTCGGTGTAGGTGTGGTAGTCGGTCAGGCAGCCGGTGCAGGTTCGCAGCCCGCTGCCCCGGCCGCTGGACTCGTTGCACGGGCCGTTCGGCGCGGTCCCGCAGTGCAGGCCGGAGGAGCTGGTCTGGTGACCGTTGACGTTCTCCATGATGTCGGTCTCGCCGATGGCCGGCCAGGTGCCGCCGGTGCGCGAACCGCTGCCCAGCGCCCAGAACGCGGGCCAGTAACCGGCCGGGTTCGCGACGTCCGGCTGCTTGATGTTCGCGGTGACCTCCAGCATGCCGCCGGCCGGCGCGGCGAAGTCAGAGCGCTGCGTCTCGATGCGCCCGGACGTCCAGTTCCCGGAGCCGTCTTCGAGGGCTGTGATGTTGAGATGACCGCCGCCGTCCACGGAAACGTTTGCGGTCGAGGACGACGCGGATTCCACCTCGCCGGTGCCCCAATCCGCCGGTCCGCCCGGGGAGTTGTGGCCGGTGTCCTCGATCCAGTTGGCCGAGGACGGAGCGGTACCGGCCGCGCCGGCGAAGTTGTCCTGCCAAAGCAGGTTCCAAGCAGGCGGCGGCGGTGTACTGCCGTTGCTGCCGTAGACGCTGAATTCCCATAGGGAGTAGCCGTAGCCGGTGTTGCGGGCGGTGCCGTACATGCGGATGTAACGTCCGCTGCCGGTGACGTTCAGGGTTTCGGTGCCGCCGGGCCCTGAGGCCGTGGAGTAGATGGGGGTCCAGGTGGTGCCGTCGGTGGAGGTCTGGATCTGGTAGGCCTTGCCGGAGGCGGTCTCCCAGTTCAACACCACCTCGCAAATGCTCTGCGTGGAACCCAGATCCACCTCCAACCACTGCGGATCAGAGAACTGCGAAGACCAACGCGTCCCGGTGTTCCCGTCCACCGCCGCGGACGCCGGATAACCGGCACCCTCCAAAGACGAAGCGGTGGCCGTCTTGTTCAAAGCCAGGTTGGTGCCGGTGTCGCAGCTGGCCGCCGACGCGCGGCGCGCGCCCAGCGACGGCACCGAAACGACGGCCAACAGCATGGCCAGGATGAGCAGTAAAGCGGACGATCTTCGTGCGGGATTCATGACCCTCCTACGCGGATGGCGGACGGTGGGATGACCGTGCGGGGAGGGCGCCCCTTCGGTCCTGAATCGTCAGCCCTCTGATGGAGGGTGTCAAGAGGGAACCGGTTCCGGAACTGGTTTCGGTAGCGGTTCCGAAACCAGTTCCGGAACCGGATCCGTATTGACAGTCCGTAACACGTGCGCCACGTTTAAGGCCCGAGGGCGCTCTCTTCGGTCCGCAATCCCCACACGCCTTGGAGAGCACATGAGTAATGCTTCGGCCCGGCCACGGGCCGCTTTGTTCGTCGTTCTCACACTGATGCTGGCCGTCTTGTCCGTGCCGTCATGGGGAGCGAAGGCCGCGTCCGCGGCCAGCTGCGACACCGGAACGAATCTGGCTTTGAACAAGACGGCCACCGCGTCATCGCTGGAGGGTGCCGGTTATCCGGCGTCCGCGGCGGTGGACGGGAACACCGGGACGCGTTGGTCTTCGCAGTTCTCTGATCCGCAGTGGTTGGAGGTGGATCTGGGTTCCACGCAGAGCATTTGCGAGGTGGTGTTGAACTGGGAGACCGCCTCCGGCAAGGCCTACCAGATCCAGACCTCCACCGACGGCACCACCTGGACCCCCATCTACTCCACGGCCTCAGGGCCCGGCGGCACCGAAACCCTGAACGTCACCGGCAGCGGACGTTACATCCGCATGTACGGCACCGCCCGCAACACCGGCTACGGCTACTCCCTATGGGAATTCAGCGTCTACGGCAGCAACGGCGGTGGAGGCGGCACTCCCCCGCCGCCGACCGGCGGATCGCTCGGCTCGAACGTGGTCGTGTTCAGCCCGTCGATGACACAGTCCTCGATCCAGGCGACCCTGAACTCGATCTCGGACCAGCAGGTGCCCAGCGAGTTCGGCACCGGCCGCTACGAGTTGCTGTTCGAGCCCGGGACGTACGGCTCGGCGGCCACCCCGCTGATCTTCACGGTCGGGTACTACGAGGCCGTCGCCGGACTCGGCCGGAACCCCGGTGACGTCACCATCAACGGCACCGTCGACTCCTATAACCAGTGCTCCGGCGGCACCTGCAACGCGACCACCAACTTCTGGCGCTCGCTGACCAACCTGACGATCAACGTCATGGGGATGTCCGGCTGCCAGAACGGCGACGACTTCTGGGCGGTCTCGCAGGCCGCGCCGATGCGCCGGGTGCACGTCAACGGCAACCTGAGCCTGATGGACTACTGCGTCGGCGGCCCCGGCTACTCCAGCGGCGGCTTCATCGCCGACTCGCAGTTCACCGGCGGCACGGTCACCAACGGCTCGCAGCAGCAGTACATCACCCGGGACTCCGCGCTGGACGGCTGGAGCAACGGGGTGTGGAACCAGGTGTTCTGCGGCGACCCCGGCGCGCCGGCCCAGAGCTTCGCGTCGAACTCCGGCCTGTCCGGCGGTCCGCCCCCGTACACGACGCTGGCGACCTGCCCGGTCACGCGGGAGGCGCCGTATCTGTATCAGGACTCTGGCGGGAACTACAACGTGTTCGTGCCGTCCCTGGCCACCAACTCCAGCGGTCCCACCTGGACCGGCGGCCAGACCCCGGGGACGTCGCTGTCGCTGAACACGTTCTTCGTGGTGCAGCCGTCGGCGACGGTGGACCAGATCAACGCGGCGCTGGCCGCGGGTGACAACCTGCTGTTCGCCCCGGGTGTCTACAACATCCCGTCGACGATCGACGTCACCAGGCCGGACACCCAGATCGTCGGCCTGGGCTTCGCCACCCTGGTCCCGACCGGCGGCAACACCACGCTCAGCGTCGCCGACGTCAGCGGCGTGACCGTCAGCGGCCTGATCTTCGACGCCGGCGCGACCACCTCGCCCTCGCTGCTCCAGGTCGGCACCGCGGGCTCCACCACGAACCACAGCTCCGACCCGGTGTCGCTGGACGACGTGTTCTTCCGCGTCGGCGGCGCGACCGCGGGTTCGGCGACCACGCCGCTGGTCGACGACAGCAACGACTCGCTGCTGGACGACGTGTGGATCTGGCGCGCGGACCACGGCGCGGGTGCCGGGACGTGGAGCGGGGACCAGAGTCCGACCGGGCTGGTGGTGAACGGTGCCCGCGTGACGTCCTACGGGCTGGCGGTCGAGCACTTCCAGCAGAACGAGGTGGACTGGAACGGCCAGAGCGGAACGGTGGTCTTCTTCCAGAACGAGAACCCGTACGAGGTCCCCAACCAGGCCGCGTGGATGGCTTCGGCGTCGCAGAAGGGGTATCCGGCGCTGTTCGTGCCCAATTCGGTCACTTCCTTCCAGGGCTACGGCTTGGGCAGCTACAGCTACTTCGACCAGGGCGCGGACATCCACAACGCGATGGCGTTCCAGGTGCCGCAGACCTCCGGGGTGCAGCTGCACGACCTGCTGACGGTGTTCCTGAACGGCTCGGGCGGGATCGACTCGGTGGTCAACGGGACCGGGAAGGCGGTGAGCTCGGCGTTCGGTGGGCCCTCTGACGTGGTCAGCTATCCCTGAGTAGGACACAGCCGGGCCGGCTTCCGGGATTCGATCTCTCCGGGAGCCGGCCCGGGCCGCCGCGTATCCTGGCGCGGTGACGCACACCAAGATCCGTTGGGGCATCCTCGCGACCGGCTCCATCGCGGCCACCTTCACCAAGGACCTGCTGACGCTCGATGACGCCGAGGTGGTGGCGGTCGGGTCGCGCACGCTGGACTCGGCGAAGGAGTTCGCCGACCGGCACGGGATCCCGCGGGCCTACGGCACGTGGGCTGAGCTGGCCGCCGATCCCGAGGTCGACATCGTCTACGTCGCCACCCCGCATTCGGCCCATCACGAGGCCTCCGCGCTGTGTCTGGACGCGGGCAAGGCGGTGCTGTGTGAGAAGCCGCTCACGTTGGACGCCGCGCAGGCCGAGGACCTGTGCCGGCGCGCGGAGGCCGCGGGCGTCTTCTTCATGGAGGCGATGTGGACCCGCTGCGTGCCGGCCGTGCTGCGGATGGTCGAGATGGTGCGGGCCGGCGCTATCGGCGAGCCGCGGCTGGTCACGGCCGACTTCTCCGTCGTCTTCGAAGGCGGCCCCGAGCACCGGATGCGCGACCCCGCCCTCGGCGGCGGCGCACTGCTGGACCTCGGCGTCTACCCGCTCGCCATCTCGCAGCTGGTCTTCGGCACGCCGAGCGTCGTGCAGGCGGTCGCCACCCTGACCCCGGAGGGCGTCGACGACACGACCGCCGTCACGCTCGTCCACCCCGGCGGCGGCGTCTCGGCCCTGACCTGCTCGCTGTCGGCGGACGGCACCTGGAGCGCGACCGTGGCCGGGACCGAGGGCCGGATCGAGTTCGGTCGCGGGTACACCTCCCCTTCCGGCTTCTCGCTGTTCCGCCAGGGCGAGCTCCTCGAACGGGTCGAGGCGCCGTTCCTGGCCGGGGGCATGGTCCACGAGGCGATCGAGGCGCAGCGGTGCCTACGGGAAGGGCTGCGCGAAAGCCCGCTGGCCCCGTGGTCGGAGACGCTTGCCGTGATGCGGACGATGGACACGGTGCGGGGCCAGGTCGGCGTGGTCTACCCGGAAGGCCGGGGATGAGCGTCGCGGAGCTGGAACTGGCTGACTGGCGCCGGCAGGTCAGCGAGCTGTACGCGGCCATCCGCAACGCCGAGACCCCCGAGGCGGGCCATGCGACGTGGCGCGCCGGCCGCGACACGTTGTTCCGCACGCACCCGCAAAGCCCGCTGCCGCCAGGCGATCCGCTCCGGGCCACCGGCCTGCCGTACTGGCCCTACGACCCGAGCCTGCGGTTCGCACTGCCGCTGCTTCCGGCCGCCGACCGCGAACTGATGGCCGTGCCCACCGGCGGCGACGAGGTCACGGACCTGGTCCGGATCGGGCGTGTGGAGTTGCCCGAGCCGTTCGGGGGCGGGCTCGATGTGTGGTGGCTGGCGCAGTACGGCGGCGGGCTGTTCGTGCCGCTGCGCGACGGCACCGCGGGCGTAAGCGGCATGGACGGCGGCAGCTACGGCGGCGGGCGCTATCTGCTGGACACGGCCAAGGGCGCCGACCTCGGCGGCTCGGACACGACGCTGACCATCGATCTCAACTTCCTGTATCACCCCTCCTGCCGCTACAGCCCCGAGTGGGTCTGCCCGCTCGCGCCGCGGGGGAACACGATCGCGGCGGCGGTTCGCGCTGGTGAGCGGATGCCGTGAGGTTCGCGGCCCGCGGGGCGTGATCTCGTATTTGTTGCCCGCGACGGCGATACGGCGGGCCGAATCCGCACAGGTCAGGGGCCTGAGGCGGGTTGGCCGCGCGGCGCGCCAGCCCGCGCTACGCCACTCTGGATGATCTTGCGTGTCGCTCCCGGTTCCGGGCTCGGCCGTCCGAAAGACTATGCGCAAGATCAATTCGCAGAAGGGCAGTTCGATGAGACTCCGCAGTGCACTCGCCGTCGCCGCGGCCGCCGGCCTGGGCATCCTGGCCGGCGCGCCCTCGGCCATGGCCGACAGCCACCGGCACCACACCCAGGGCACGTTCAGCTACGTGTGGACCGACCGCCACGGGGAGCGGCACGGCGCCGAGCTGGTGGACCCCCAGGCTCGGGACTGCATCGACCTTCCGCAGGTCACCGGGGACAACGTGTGGCGGCAGCCTGCTGACTCGCCGAGGAATCGGACCGACTCGACCGCTGTCGTCTTCAGTGATGAGGGCTGCGACGGTGCTCACTTCGCCATGCGGCCGCTGACCGGCTACGGCAGCGAGCGGCTGAAGGTGCGCTCAGTGCTCTTCTCCTGACTGGCCTCGCCCTGAAGTCGCGCGGCCCCGCAGAAGTCCTGCGGAGCCGCGCGATTCACCACATCAAGGTCAAGGTCAGGGTCAGGGTCAGGGCAACACCCACTCCTGATTCGCCCCGGCGTTGCAGTCGTAGATGACCAGCTGCGTACCGGAGCCGCCGGAGGCGTTGTCGTCCAGGCACTTGCCGGACTGCGGATTGACCAGTTCGCCGTTCGGCTGCGGTGACCAGTTCTGCGCCCCGGAGTTGTTGCACGTGTACAGCTGAACCGGAGTCGAGTTCCCCGTGTTGCCGCCCTGCACGTCCAGGCACTTGCCCAGCGTCTGGAGCGTGCCGTTGCTCTCGACCGTCCACTGCTGGGCGTTCGTCTGGTCGCACGTGTAGACCTGCACCGGGTTGGCATCCGTGGTGACGGCGTTCCGGTCGTCCAAGCACAAGCCCTGATACCCGGTCACCTGTCCTGTCGGCGGGCTCCCGGAAGCGATCGCGACTGTATTCGTGCTCGAAGTCCCGGCACCGGTCGTCACCGAGATCGTGGCGGTGGTTCCGGGCGTGACGGCCCACTCGTTGTTCGAGCCGGACGGCTGCGGGACCGTGAACGTGATGGCGCTGTCGCTCCAGCTGTTCACGGTGAAGCCGGCCAGGTCGCCCGGGGCACCCCAGTTGGTGCCGTTGTCGCTGAACGTCAGGTAGCCGCTGCCCTGCGAAGCGCCGAAGCCGCTGCCGGTGACCGTGACCTGCTGCCCGGCCGCGGCGGTGGCCGGGGAGCTGGAGGTGATGGTCGGGGTGCTCGGCTCCGAGCGCTGCACGGGAGTGCCGCCGGTCTGGGTGACCGTGAGGCTGGACGAGGTCGCCACCGCGCCGAGCGGCACCTGCAAGGTGTTGGTGGCGCTGTCGTAGCTCCACTGCGACGACGACAGCGTCTGCCCGTTGATCTGCACCGAGCCCGGCTGCGACTCGTCGACCAGGGCGAGCGTGTAGTTCCGGCTGCTCGGCGCCCCTGAGTAGGAGCCGGTGGCCGGCGAGATCGTCAGCGTGGAGCTCGCGCCGGAGGCGTTCTCGGTGTAGGCGATGGGGGTCTGCGTCGACTGCCCCGACTGGTAGCCGAGGCCGGTCCCGGCGTCGTCGTACAGCGAGGAGGAGCCGTTCGCCCCGGCGTGCACCTGCAAGGTGATCGGTGCGGAGCCGGCGCTGGTCGCCTGTCCGTTCGAGGGCTGCAACGCGATGATGCCGCCCTCCTTGACGAACACCGGCATCCGGCTGGTCGGCGTGTCAATGCTCTGTGTCCCCGGCCCGGTGAACGTGGCGCCGGTGAAGTAGTCCTGCCAGGTGCCCGGCGGGAACCAGACCTGCGCCGCGACGTCGGCGCCGGGCTGGGTGACCGGTGCGACGAGCACGTTGGTTCCGAGCGTGTACTCGGTCGGGTTGGTGTAGGCGGCGGACTGGCCGGGATAGTTCAGATACAGCGCCTGCGTCATCGGGATGCCGGTGCTGCTCGACTGCGCGGCCAGCGTGTACAGGTACGGCACCAGTTCCTCGCGCAGTTGCATGAAGTTGTCGCCGACCGCCTGCGTCGCGGCGTCGTACTCCCACGGGAGCCGTGCGTTCTGGCCCCGGTCCACGCCGTTCGAGTGCTCCCGCATGATCGGCTGGAACGTGCCCAGTTGCAGCCATCGCAGATACAGATCGTCCGGAACGTTGGCGCTGCCGGTGTTGTCCCCCAGGAAGCTCCCGATGTCGTCGCTGACGTAGGGCTCGCCGATGCTCCCCTCGTCCTGCGACAGCTGCGCCTCGCTGGCCAGCTCGTTCCACGTGCCCTGGGTGTCGCCGGTGAAGGCGATCGCCGAGCGGTGGTCGGCCCAGGGGCCGGCGGCGTAGGCGCCGGCCTGCGAGTTCTGGTTCGAGGCTCCGACCCGTGCCAGGTCGAAGCCGCGGTCGCCGTTGTTCACCATCTGCCGCGCGGTCAGGTAGTTGATCCAGGCGTCGGGGGTGACGCCGGGCTGGGAGAACACGCCGCTGTTGTCGCAGCACCAGTCGAGCCAGGTCATCCCGACAGCGTTCTGAGTCGGGTCGGCGGTGGCGAAGTACGACTCGGCCTGGGCCACGTTGCCCCAGTCCCAGATCGCGCAGGGCCCGCCGTTGGAACAGCTGGACTGGACCGAGAGCGTGTTGCCGGCGATGTCCTGGGCCTGGGAGTAGAGCGGGTCGTTCGTCGCGATCGCGGAGTGCACGTTGAGCGCGACGTCGATGCCCTGCGCCTTGGCCCAGTCGGTGAAGGCGGTCGGGTCGGGGAACAGCGAGGAGTTCCACTCCCAGCCGTTCCAGGTGTTCGGGCTCTTCCAGTCGGTGTCGACCGACAGGTCGTCCAGCGAGACGCCGTTGGCCTGGAACTGCGGCAAGATCGTGCTCTGATAATCAGAGGTCGAATAACCGTAGTAGCGGGAGAACCAGTTCCCGAACACCGACTCGTCGGGCAGCGTCGAAGGCCCGGTCAGCTTGGCCAGGTCACCCAGCGCGCCGGTGAAGTTCTGCCCGTAGCCGAACAGGTAGCCGTCCTGGACGTCTCCGGTCGGGCGGTTCGCCACCCAGCCGTCCGAGGTCCAGACCGAGGTCTGGGAGTCGTCCAGCAGGTACCAGCCGGACTGGTCGAGCAGGCCGGAGGCCTCCTTCGGGATGTTCGCGGTGCAGGCGTCGCCGCTCTGTCCGCTGGCGCAGGTCGGGCCGCCGGAGTAGGAGCCGTTGGCCGAGTCGTAGGAGCGGATGTAGCCGCCGAGCGGGTTGGCCGGGGCGAACGGGGCCGCGGTCGCGCCGGGTGCGGTCACCGAGATGTCGTCGACGTTCACGTTGCAGCTGTCGCCGCTGTCGCAGTTCATCGCGACGGTGTCGGTGCCGCCGGCCGGCGTCACCGGGACCGTGACCGTCGACCAGTCGTCCCAGCTCGCCGTGGCCGGGAAGCTGACCTGGGTGGTGACGCCGTTGACGACCAGGTCCTCGGTCCGGGTCTCGGTGTTGCCGTCACCGCCCTTGTTGTTGGCGTACCGGATGGTGACGTTCGCCGCGCCGGCCGTGGTGCCCAGTACCCGCCACGACGCGTTCGCCCCAGTGGCGGTCAGGCCCGCGACGAACCCCGGCGGGCTCTGATAGCCGTTGTGGTTGTTGGCGATCGACGCGCCGCCGCTCAGCGCGGCGGCGCCGGCCTGGCAGGACTGGCCGAACGTGCACTCCCCGCCCCACGTCGGCGTGACGTTCGCGGACGCCCCCGGAGGCAGCGCACCGAGCAACCGCATCTTCGTGTTGACCGCCGAGAAGGGGCCGGAGCCGACCTGGTACGTCAGCGTCATCGCGCTGGTGGTGATGGTCAGCTGGCCGTTGGCCACGTTGCTGGTGAAGGACGGGACCGTGAAGTCGCGATCCATGATGTCGAACGTCGGATCGTCCAGGAAGCTGCCGGTCGGCGAGTATTCCATCCGGACCACGCCGGGCGTCAGTACTTCGAAGCGCGCGTCGCCCTCGACCACAGTGGCCTGCGACGCGGCCTTGCCGTTCGCCATGTTGATCGGGTTGGACAGGTTGACCGGGGACGAATCCGAGGTCGCCGTCTGCGCGGCGGCCGGGATGACCGCGGCGATCAAAGCCGCGGAGATCAGTCCGCTGATAAGCGGCAGGCGGCGCTTCACGGCGCGCTTCGCGACGTGCTTCGTGACGTGCTTCGTGATCCGCTTCATGACAGCGTCCACTTCTGGTTCGCGGCGTCGGTGCAGCTATAGATCTGCAACTGCGTACCCGATCCGCCGGAGCCGGTGTCGTCGAGGCACTTGCCGGAGTTGGGGTTGAGCAGTTCGCCGTTGCTCTGCGGCTGCCAGACCTGCGCGACGGTGTTGTTGCAGGTGTAGAGCTGGACGAGGGTGCCGTTCGCGGTACCGGCGGCGTTCACGTCCAGGCACTTGCCCAGAGCCTGCAAGGTGCCATTCGATGCGACGGTCCACTGCTGGGCGTTGGTGCCGTTGCAGGTGTAGACCTGCACCGGAGTGCCGTCGGCACTGCTGGCGCTACGGACGTCGACACACAGACCCTGGTAGCCGGTGATCGGACCGGTTCCGGTACCCGTCGAGGAGCCCGCCGGGGAGATCCACTCCTGATTCGGCGCGCCGGAGCAGTCCCAGATCTGGACCTTCGTACCGGACAGACCGGAGCCGGTGTCGTCCAGGCAGCGACCGGACTGCGGGTTACGCAGCGTGCCGTTGGACTGCGGCTGCCACTGCTGCGCACCGGTGTTGTTGCAGGTGTACAGATCGACCGCGGTCCCGTTCGCGGTGCCACCGGCAGCGACGTCCAGGCACTTGCCCAGCGAACGGACCGTCCCGTCGGATTCCTCAGTCCACTGCTGGGAGTTGGTGCCGTTGCAGGTGTAGACCTCGACCGCCGTGCCGTCGGCGTTGTTGGCCGCGGTCACGTCCAAACAAAGGCCCTGATAGCCGACCAGCGGCGTCGTCGGGACCCCGGCCGTCGAGGGTGCGACGGTCCACAGGAACGTGGTGGTCGCCTGCGCGCCGTCGGCGTCCTTGGCGGTCACGCTAACGGTGCTCGTGCCGGCGGTCGTCGGCGTGCCGGTGATCTGGCCGGCGGCGGAGATCGACAGGCCGGCGGGCAGGCCGGTCGCGGTGAACACAGGGGTCTGACCCGCGGTCGAGTCGCCGGCGGTCACCTGCACCGAGGTCGCGGCACCGGCCAGGCCTTCCTGCGGGCCCGGGCTGGTGACGCTGACCGGCTGGCCGAGCTGGTTCGCGGCCACGGAGAGCGTGCCGGACAACCCGAGCGCCGAGGCGGAGTCGGCGTCGCCGACCGCGATGCCGTAACTGCCGGTGCTCGTGGCCCAGTTGTTTGTATTGGTGCTCCAGTAGCGCAGGTTCTGCTCGGCGACCGGGAAGGACACCGTCTGGCTCTGGCCGGGCTGAAGGTCGACCCGCGCGAAGCCCTCAAGCTGGCGCGGCGGCTGGCCCGAGGCGGCCGGGTCGGTGACGTACAACTGCGCGACATCGGCGCCTTCGCGGCTGCCGGTGTTGGTCACGGTGGCGGTGACCGTCGCCGCGCCGCCCTGCGGCAGGGAACTGATGTGCAGGTTCGAGTAGGAGAAGCTGGTGTAGGACAGGCCGTAGCCGAACGGGAACAACGGTGTCAGGCCCTTGCTGTCATACCAGCGATAGCCGACGTCCACCCCCTCGGAGTACTGCACCTGCCCGTTGACGCCGGGCCACTGCGCACTGGTGCTCGCCGGGACCTGGGACAGCGAGGTCGGGAACGTCACCGGCAGGTGGCCGGAGGGGTTGGTGGTGCCGAACAGGACGTTCGCGATCGCCGTGCCGTCACTCTGCCCCGGGTACCAGGCTTCGAGCACACCCTTGACCGAGGACAGCCACGGCATCGTGACCGCCGAGCCGGTGTTCAGGACCACGATGGTGTTCGGGTTCGCGGCGGCCACCGCGGAGATCAGCGCGTTGTCCGAGGAGGACAGATCGATGCCGGACAGGTCGCTGCCCTCGGACTCGGCGTTGCTGACGAAGACCACTGCGACGCTGGAGTTTGCGGCCAGCGAGGCGGCCGAGCCGCTGTTGGTGCCGTCGTCGTAGGCCACGGTCGTACCGGCGGGCGCCGCACTGGTGATGCCCTGCAACGGGGTCACCGTGCCGCTGGAGTTGACGCTCGCGCTACCGCCGCCGGCGCTCTGCACGCTGGTCGAGGCGTCGGCGCCGATGACGGCGATCGAGCTGTTGCCCGAGCCGAGCGGCAGGACGTTACCGGAATTCTTCAGCAACACAGTGCCCTGCTCCGCCAGGTGCTCCCCGGTCGCCTGGTCGGCGGCGTTGGTCGCGGTAGCGGCCGGTGAGCCCACGGGCGGCCTGTCGAACAGCCCGAAGGCGAACTCCTGGGTGAGGATCCGGGAGACCGAGGTGTCGATCGCCGCCTGCGACACCTGGCCGGCGTTGACGGCCGATATCAGGGAGCTGCCGAAGTTGGTGTTGTCACCCGGCATGTCCTGGTCCAGGCCGGCGTTCACGGCCGGTGCGCCGGAGTGCGTGGCGCCCCAGTCGGAGGTGACGAAGCCGGAGAAGCCGAACTGCTGGCGTAGCGCGGCGTTCAGGATATCAGGATCCTGACAGGCATAGGTGCCGTTGATGGTGCTGTAGGAGCACATCACCGACGACGCGGCGCCCTGCTGCACCGAAGCCTGGAAGGCGGGCAGGTAGATCTCCTGCAACGTCTGGTCCGAGGCGATCACGTTGTCCGACGGGGTGTTGCGGTTCGTCTCCTGGTTGTACGCGGCCAGGTGCTTCACCTGCGCCATCGTCCCGGTGGACTGCACGCCCCGGATGTCGGCCGCGCCCATCTGACCATTGAGGTAGGGGTCTTCGCCGACCGACTCGAAGGCCCGGCCCCAACGCGGGTCGCGGACGATGTTGATGGTCGGACCCAGATCGACGGTCGTGCCCTTGGCCGCCTGTTCGGCACCGATCACCTGGCCGAAGCTCTGCTCGGCGGAGGTGTCGAAGGTCGCTGCGACATCGACCGGCGCGGGCAGCTGCGTGACGTTGTTCATGCCGTCACCGGGACCGGCCGGGCCGTCCTCCAGGTTCATCGCCGGGATGCACAGCGAGCCGATGGCCGGGGTGAACCCGACGTAGCTGGAGCCGCCGATCCCGGTCATCAGCTGGACCTTCTGGGCCAGCGTCATATGCGAGAGCACCTGGCTCACCCGTTGCGGGACCGGTGCGCTGGAACCCACCCAGGGACAGGCGGTGGACGCGGCCGGGGCGGCCTGCGCGGCCTGGGCACCCGGCGTGGCGGCGTACGTCGCGATCACCGACGCGGACAGCGCGGCGAGCGCCACGCCCACTCGGGCCCGGGCCAGCCGGGATCTCGGCGTGGGGCTGAGCCTGGCGGCGGATCTGGTGCCTCGCATGGTGCCTCCGGGGGCATACGGAAACGGTGGCCGGTGCGGGAGGTGACGCCGCGCGGGGTCGAGCCGCGGCCGGGGACGGCGGGAGGGGCCACCGTCGGCAGGGGTTTGTTGTAGCCACCAACAACCGGTGCGTAACGCGGATGAAACACCTGCGGCGTGCGACTGTCAATACCTCACGAAACCTGCGGACCAGCCCAATTGCGGCCCTCACCAGCGCTTATGTGGAGAAGGCCCCTGAGATTGAAACGGTCCTATTTGAGACCGGCGATGAAGGATTTCCTCGACGGTCTCCTCCACGCTCAGCTCCGAAGTGTCCAGCCACAGCCCGATCCGGGGCGTCCGCTCGCGCAGGTGGGCGTCAAGCTCCGACACCCCTTCATCGCCCGGCTTATAGGCGACCTTCCCTCGCGCCGCCCGCCGCGCCTCATCGCGCTCCCGCACCACATCAGCGCGCGGCACGAGAACGACCACGTGGCACGGCCGGGTACGAATCGCCGCGACCATCTCCGCCAAGTAGGGGCCGAGGATCACGTCCTGCAAGACAACGGTAAAGCCCGGGTAGTTTCGCGACGTGCCGGTCGCCGAATGGGATCGGTTCCCGGCTGGTGCTGCGGGATTCTGGAACTGGAACTGGAACTGGAACTGGAAGTGGAAGTGGAAGTGGAAGTGGAAGTGGGCGGGGGTGGAGTTTGCAGGGGGGTGAAGTTTGCGGGCCGGGTTGCGGTTGAGGTGTGGGTTTCAAAGCTTTTTACGGCCTTCGGTAATAGTTGTGCCGGTTCGGGGTTCGGGTCGGCGGGTGTGTTTGTCGGCTGCCGGTTTACGCGTTCACAACCCCGCCCCACCTCAGGCCTCTTCAACTCCAGCAAGTCAGAACAAGGACACAGGCCAGATCAACAGCACAGGCAAGATCAAGAGCCACAAGCAAGGTCAAGGTCAAGGGCTGTGATGAAGGGCCGGGCCTCCGGCGGGCCTCGGCAACCTCAGGGAAACTAGCGCGGTTCCCTAGGGTGGCCGGGTCAGTCTCAGCGGCTGCGGCCTGTGAGGTGGTGCGGTCCGTTCCCCACGGTCGCGTCGTCAGCCCGGGGGGTACAGCACCGGTGTCCGGGGGTAAAGTCCGCGCGCGGCGGTCGAGCATTTGACCTGCGGTTTCGTTCAGCGCGAACTTGACCCCCGGCCACCGGCACTGTAGGCGAAGCCCTGCCGACGCGACCGAGGGGAACGAACCGAAAACCAGCCAGAGAAGTGCAAAACGGGGGGTGCGGGTACCGGCAACTCGGCGAGCTCGGCCGCCGGTGAGGGTGCTGGCAACGCGGCAGTCCCGAGGTGCGCATTCTGGGCTGGCCGGTGCGGGCGCAGGTGTGGGCGCGGGCTCGCCTAGCCGCCAAGATCGCTGCCGCCGGATGACAGACAGACCTGACCACCAAGATGGCTGCCGCCGGATGACAGATCGGTCTGGGCGCCAAGACATGCCGCGCCTACCGCACCGGGCATGTTCTCGACCAACTGACCACCGGCCCGCCGCCACACCCTCACCGGCAGCCGCATCACCGACCCGCGTTGTCGTTCCCTGCGATTGCTATTCTTCCGGCTGGTTTTCGGTTCGTTCCCCTCGGTCGCGTCGGCAGGGCTTCGCCTACAGTGCCGGTGGCCGGGGGTCAAGTTCGCGCCATACGAAACCGCCGCCCACCTGCAGGTCCGCAGCGCGCGGACTTTACCCCCGGACACCGGTGCTGTACCCCCCGGGCTGACGACGCGACCGAGGGGAACGAACCGCACCACCCCACAAACCGCAGCCGCTGAGACTGACTCGGCCACCCTAGGGAACCGCGCTAGTTTCCCTGAGGTTGCCGAGGCCCGCCGGAGGCCCGGCCCTTCACCATCGCCTTTGACTTTGATCTTGCTCTGGCCCTTTGCCCTTGCTCTGACTTGCTGGAGTTGAAGAGGCCTGAGGTGGGGCGGGGTCGTGAACGCGAAAACCGGCAGCCGACAAACACACCCACCGACCCGAACCCCGAACCGGCACAACTATGACCGAAGGCCGTAAAAATAGCCTTTCAACCCACAACCCAACCGCAACCCGGCCCTCTACCGCATCCAGCCAGCAATCTGGCGAAACCGCCACGCCGACGACCTCCGCCTAAGCCAAATCATCACCAGGGCAAACGTTGACTGATGCGGCACTGACTCCGGGCCGCGCTCCGGCTTGAGACCATGCTCAGCCTCGCCGCCCGCTCCAGCCCGCGCTCCGCCTCATGCCCCCGGCTCAGTTTCCCCTCAAGCCGACAGCTCCCCCGACTCCCCACCGCTCATCATCGCCAGCGTCTGCGGCGCGCGCGCCAGCACCCGTGCCGCGGCGCCGCGTACCTCGGCGCTGGAGCCGAGGCGGCCGGGGACCACTGTGACCTGGCGTGCGGCCGAGGGCAGGGCGTAGCGGGCGATGCCGTGGCGGATCGGGGTGAACAGGGCTTCGCCGAGGGCTGCCAGGTCGCCGCCGACCACAATCAGGCGGGGGTTCATCAGGGTGATGACTGAGGCCAGGGCGCGGCCCACCGCCTCGCCGGTGTCCTCGATGACGCGGGCGGTGCCCGGGGTGCCCGCGGCCAGGAGGTCGGGGAGGTCGGCCGGGGTTACCGGCTCGCCCCAGCTTTCCTGGAGCAGTCGGGCCACGGCGACGGGGCTGGCGATGGTTTCCAGGCAGCCGCGGTTGCCGCAGCGGCAGACCAGGCCGTCGGGGGTGGCCGGGAGGTGGCCGATCTCGCCGGCCAGGCCGCCGGCGCCGAGTTGGAGGCGGCCGGCGGCGATGACGCCGGCGCCGATGCCGGCGGACAGGCGGATGTAGACCATGTCCTGGCTGTCGCGGCCGGCGCCGTACATGTGCTCGGCCAGGGCGCCGGCGTTGGCGTCGTTGGTGAGCTCGATGGTCAGGCCGGTGCGGCGCTCCAGTTCCGGGCCGGGGCGGATGCCGGTCCAGCCGGGCATGATGCCCTCGGCGGACAGCGCGCCGTCGGCGTCGACCGGGGCCGCGATGCCGACGCCCAGGCCCAGGACGCGTTCGCGCGCGACGCCGTTCTCGGCGATGGCGCGCGCGACCAGGTCCGCGGCGAGGTCCAGGGTCTCGTGCGGCGCGCGGTCGACCTCCTTGGCCTCGACGGTCTCCCACAACGGCGTGCCGTGCACGTCGCACAAGGCGACCCGGACGTGTGCGTGCCCGATGTCCACGCCGATCGCGTAGACGACCGACCGGTTCAGCGCCAACGGCAGCGCGGGCCGGCCCATCGAGCGGTTCTCCGCCTCGGCCGAACCGTTCTCCTCCAGCACCAGCCCGGCCGCGATCAGGTCCGCGACCAGAACGGACACCGTCGCCCGGGACAGCCCGGTGAGCCGGACCAGCTCCGGCCGGCTGGTCGTGCTGCTGGCGAGCAGGACCTGCAGGACGCGTAAGCGGCCCTCTTCTCGCAGATTAGGCGGCGCGGCGACGATGCCCTCCTCAAATCGATCCGGATGGCACTCATGGTACGACCGCGCCGGTGGCAGCGAATACATCCGATGACTGAGCAAGGCGCCTGCCGGAAGCCGATCGGCGGCGGGGCATCCGGGTGCGACGGGTGACTTTTGCGTAACACTAAAACAACATCAGGGTACTCATGGCAAAGTTCTCAAGAGTAAAGACTGACTATAGATCTACGGCGGCGGTTCGCGGCCATCAGCCCTCTGCCAAGCCGCTCACCTTCGGAAATACTTGGATCAGCCCCCGAAATTTCCAGCATCATGATCTGTAAGAAGTTGCGCAACTCCCCCGATCCCTGGACGCAGCTCTCAGGTTGCGCTACAACACCTCCGATGTCTTCGACGTGACGGCGTCTTCACGCGCCGCATCCAGGGAGCGCTTGTGTCCAGTCGAAATCTCCGTCCCCGCTTGTCAGCGGCCGCGGCCGCCGTGTTGATCGCCACCCCGCTCGGCATCGCCGGCGGCCTGGCCCCACCCGCGTCCGCGGCCAGCGCCACCACCGCGTGGCAGAACGGCGCGTTCCAGCTCGACACCGGCGGGGTCGTCTCCCGCTCCGACGTCGTGCTCGGCCAGCCCAACACCGCCACCACGCAGTCCCTGCCGCTGGGCAACGGATCGCTCGGGGTCGCCGAATGGGCGGCCAACGGGTTCACCGCGCAGCTCAACCGCAGCGACACGATGCCGGACCGGTTGTCGCCGGGCCAGGTGAACATCCCCGGGCTCACCGCGATGACCTCCGCGTCGAACTTCACCGGTTCGCTCGACCTCTACAACGGAGTGCTCGACGAGTCCGGCGGCGGGATGACGCTGAAAGCATGGGTGCCGGCCGGAAAGGATGAGCTGGTCGTCGACGTCACCGGTGCCAACCCCGGCACCCGGCAGACCGCGATGCTGAGCCTGTGGAGCGGCCGGACGCCGTCCACCGCGGCCTCCGGCGCGGTCGGCAGCCTGGCGCAGACGTGGGTCGACAACTCGCAGACCGGCAACTCCGGACAGACCTTCGGGGCGATGGCCGCGGTCACCGCCGGCGGGCAGGACGTCTCCGCCTCGGTGGTGGACTCCACGCAGGTCCAGGTGGGCTTCAACCCCAACGCCGACGGGTCGTTCCGGGTCATCGTCGCCTCGCCGCAATGGACCGGCGGCGATCCGACCTCGACCGCGAACAGCGTCATCGGCGGCGACGCCACGGCCGGCACGTCCTCGCTGCTCGGCACGCAGTCGGCGTGGTGGAACAACTTCTGGGCGAACAGCGGCCTGATCGAGATGACCTCGGCCGACGGAACCGCGCAGTACATGGAGAATCTGCGCACCCTCTACCTCTACTTCGAAGCGGCGACCATGCACGCCGGCACCTATCCCGGCAGCCAGGCCGGCGTCGCGGACCTGTTCAACTTCTCGCAGGACAAACAGGACTGGTACCCGGCCGGGTACTGGCTGTGGAACCTGCGCGGGCAGATCGCCGCGAACATCTCCTCCGGCGACTTCGCGCTGAACACGCCGATTTTCGACATGTATCTCAATGATCTGCCGAACATCGAGTCCTGGACCAGCGCGCAGATGGGCGGCAAGCCCGGCGCGTGCGTGCCGGAGACCATGCGGTTCAACGGCAACGGCTTCTACAACGGCGGCAACAACACGCAGAATGCCTCCTGCGCGCAGGCTTCCAGCCCCAGCTACAACGCGCTCACGCTGACCAGCGGCGCGGAGATCGCGCTGTGGGTCTGGCAGCAGTACCAGGCCACCGGGGACGTCGGCTTCCTCCAGAAGTACTACCCGATCCTGCAGCAGACCTCGACCTTCCTTCTGAACTACCAGAGCGTGGGCTCGGACAACTTCCTGCACGCCACCGCGAACGCGCACGAGACCCAGTGGGCGGTCACAGATCCGACCACTGACATAGCCGCCAGCCAAGCGCTGTTCACCGCGACCATGAACGCCGCGACCAAGCTCAACACCGACTCCGGACTCGCCTCGCAGCTGCGCACGGCGCTCGGCCAGATCGAGCCCTACGCCCGCACCGACGCCGGCAAGACCCAGCTGCTGAACCCGCAGCCGACCTCGGCGTCCGCCGCCGCATCCGTCGATGCGCAGGGCACTGACATCATCGCCGACTCCTACCAGCCCTCGGCCAAACCGCAGAACGGCGAGAACATCGGCCTGGAGCCGGTCTGGCCCTACGGTCTGATCGGTGACGACACCGTCGTCAACGGCGACGATCTGACCGCGCTGGCCAAGCGCACCTACACCGACCGGGTCAACAAGACCAACCCGGACTGGAACTTCGACGCGGTCCAGGCCGCGCGGCTGGGCCTGGGCAGCGAGGTCGCGGCCGACCTGAACAGCGTCACCCAGGGCTACCAGGCCTATATCAGCGGCCTGGCGAACCTGTTCAACGGCAACACCGGCGACGAGCCCTACATCGAGCAGTCCTCGACGGTGGCCACCGCGGTCGACGAGGCGCTGGTCCAGGACTACGACGGCACCCTGCGCCTCGCCCCGGCCTGGCCGTCCGGCTGGGACGCCTCCGGCACGGTGTCCGTGCGGGGCAACACGAAGGTCGACGTCCAGGTCGAGGGCGGCACCCTGGCCACGGCCGCGATCCAGGCCGGCAGCACGCAGACCATGACCGTCCGCAACCCGTGGCCCGGCAAGCAGGCCGAAGTGGTGAACGGTTCGACCGGGGCGGTCGTGGTGGCCGCCACCACGAACGGGACGCTGAGCGTGCCGGTGACCGCCGGTTCGACCTACCTGGTCGAGCAGCCCTCCGCGCCGACCACCTCGCTGCCCTTCGCTCAGGTCACCGGCACGAAGGCGACCGCGGCGAAGCACCTCGGCAAGGTTCAGATCGGCCTGGACCCGGCGGTCTCGTTCCCGAACCTGGCCGCGTCGTTCAACAACGTCGGCATCACCGCGGACACCAACACCGCGCCGGGCAACTTCGACGGCAACGGCGCCAGCCTCTCCGAGACCGCGCTGACCAACGCCGGCGCCGGTCCCGGAGCGTCGGTCACGTCCTCCGGGGTCACCTTCACCTTCCCCAACGCGGCTGCCGGCAGCAATGACAACACCGTCGCCGAGGGTCAGACCATTGACACCTCCGGCTCCGGCACCCTCGGGTTCCTGGTCTCCGCCGACTACGGCCCGGCCACCGGATCCGGCGTCATCACCTACACCGATGGCAGTACCCAGAGTTACAGCCTCACCGTCCCCGACTGGTTCTCCACGACGCCACCGGCCGGCGGCGCGCTGGCGATCAGTTCGGCGTACCAGAACCGACAGGGCAACACCACCTACAGCGGATCCGGGAACATCTTCTCGGTGCCGGTGACGCTGACCGCGGGCAAGTCGGTCGCGTCGGTGACGCTGCCCGGCGGTGGCGGGCTGGCCGTCGGCACCCCGTCGATCCACGTCTTCGCGCTGGCCGCCTCCGGCTCGGGCACCACGTCCGGCTCGCTGATCAGCCTTCGGGCGCATGCCAACGGCGACATCGTCACCGCCGACAACGCCGGAGCCGATCCGCTGATCGCCAACCGGACCTCCGTCGGCACCTGGGAACAGTTCGACCTCATCGACAACCCCGACGGGAGTGTCAGCCTTCGAGCTCACGCCAACGGGGACATCGTCACCGCGGACAACGCCGGAGCCGATCCGCTGATCGCCAACCGGACGGCGATCGGGCCCTGGGAATCCTTCGACCTGATCACCAACTCCGACGGCAGCGTCAGCTTCCGGGCCCATGCCAACGGCGACATCGTCACCGCCGACAACGCCGGCGCCGCACCGCTGATCGCGAACCGCACCGCGATCGGGCCGTGGGAATCGTTCGATCTCATCCACGACTGAGGACGCCTTCATGAGAACCCGTATCGGCTGGGCCGTCGCCGCCTTCCTGACCGCGCTGGCGACGGCCGTGGCGCCGGCGGCGTCCGGCTCCGCGGCCGCGCACGCCCAGCTCACCCATCCGACCACCGCGACCGCGGCGACCGCAGCGGCGGCGGCCGCCACCGGGCCGTGGACCGGCACGTGGGCGGTGTCCCCACAGAGCGGCGGCGCCGCCTTCAACCAGCAGACGCTGCGCCAGATCGTGCACACCAGCATCGGCGGGACCTCGGCCCGGGTGCAGATCTCCAACGCCTTCGGCTCGCAGCCGCTGGCGATCGCCGACGTCCACATCGCGCAGCGGTCCTCCGGCGCGGGCATTGTCGCCGGGACCGACCAGATCGTCACGTTCGGCGGCCAGAGCTCGACGACCATCGCGGCCGGCGCGCTGGCCGTCAGCGACCCGATCGCGTTCGCGGTGCCGGCCCTGTCCGATGTCGCGGTCAGCATCTATCTGCCGCAGGGCACCGGCGCCTCGACCTACCACCAGCAGGGTTCTGCGACCAACTACATCGCGTCCGGCGATGTGAGCGGCAGCCAGACTCTGACGAATCCGCAGACCACCGGCAGCTACTTCTTCCTGACCAACCTCGACGTGCAGAACGCGGCGTCTCAGGGTGCTGTGGTCACCCTCGGCGCCTCGATCACCGACGGCTACGCGTCCTCGTTCGACGCCGACCGGCGCTGGCCGAACGATCTGGCCGTGCGGCTGGCGCAGACCGGCCACGTGGTCGGCGTGCTGAATCAGGGGATCAGCGGCAACCGGCTGCTGGTCGACGGGGCCGGGCCCAGCGCGTTGCACCGCTTCGCGCAGGACGTGCTGGCCCAGCCCGGCGTCCGGTGGGTGATCTTCGCCGTCGACCCGATCAACGACCTGGGCTCGACCAGCCCGCCGCCCAGTTCCGATGAGCTCATCGCGGGCTTGCAGCAGCTGATCGCGGCGGCGCACCAGAACGGCGTGCGGTTCCTGTGCTCGACGTTGACCCCGTATCAGGGTGCCGGCTACTGGACCCAGCAGGGCGAGACGGCGCGCGAGGCCTTCAACGCCTACGTGCGCAGCGCGGGCAACGGCTGCGACGCCGTGGTCGACCAGGACGCCGCGACCCATGACCCGGCCAACCCGACGATGTACCTGCCGGCCTACGACAGTGGCGACCACCTGCACCCGAACGACGCCGGGCTGCGGGCGATCGCGAACGCGGTGAACCTGGCGCTGTTCGGCGCCCCGGCCTCGACGCCGGTCGTGAGCCTGCGGGCGCACGCCAACGGCGACATCGTGACCGCCGACAACGCCGGAGCCGCACCGCTCATCGCCAACCGCACGGCGATCGGACCGTGGGAGACGTTCGATCTGCTCAGCAACGCCGACGGCAGCGTGAGCCTGCGGGCGCACGCGAACGGCGACATCGTCAGCGCGGACAACGCGGGGTCCTCGCCGCTGATCGCGAACCGGACGGCGATCGGGCCGTGGGAATCGTTCGACCTGCTGAACAACGCGGATGGGAGTGTCAGCTTTCGAGCTCACGCCAACGGGAACATCGTGACCGCCGACAACGCCGGATCGTCACCGCTGATCGCCGACCGGACGGCGATCGGCGGCTGGGAGTCCTTCGACCTCATCCCGGACTGACAGTACCCTGACGGCCCTGACGACCCCGGCGTTCGATGGCCCGCTCGAAGAAGATCCAGTACTGCTGGAGATGCGGAGGGATCTCGCTGCCCGGGTAAGGGCTCCGCTCCGCGAAGCCGCGCGAGCGGTACAGCCGCTGGGCGTCCGCCATGAACCGGGCCGTGTCGAGCCGGACGGCGGACGCCCCCAGGCCCTCGGCCTCGGCGAGCAGGCGGTCGAGCAGCCGCGAGCCGACCCGCAGGCCGCGGCTCTCGGGCACCACGTACATCCGCTTCACCTCGACCACGCCGGGCTCGGTCATCCGCAGGCCCGCCACCCCGACCAGCCCGCCGTCCGGATCCTGCGCCACGAACAGGGCTTTGGACGGATCGCTGTACTCGCTCAGCGAGTCCCGCACCCCGGAGACGTCGGTCGGCGAGTCCTGGATGCCGAACGTCTCGTGGAGCTCGCGCAACGCGGTGGTCAGGTAGTCCACCAGGAGCTTGGCGATCTCGTCGGCCTCGGTGGCGAGATCGGCGCGGCGGATGAGGATGGACATGGTTGACAGGTACCTCCGGCGAAGCGAACGCCCCCGAGACGGATACACCTCGGGGGCGTTCACACTATGTCAGTCGCGAACCGCCAGTCCTGAACCGCCAGTCCTGAACCGCCAGTCACGAACCGCCAGTCCTGAACCGCCAGTCGTGAGCGGCCAGTCGTGAACCGCCAGTCGTGAGCGGTCAGTTGTGGGCGAACCCGGACTCGGCGTCGTGCGCCGGCGGCGTGGTGTTCAGCCGGTGGACCGCCTTGCCGAGCGCCAGCAGCAGCGCCTCGCCCAGGTCCTGGCTGAAGCCCTCGCGGATGACGATGCGCAGCACCGCGAGGTCCTCGGCGTTCGGCGGCATCGTGTAGGCCGGCACCTGCCAGCCGTCGCGGCGCAGCTCGTCGGAGACGTGGAACACCGTGAACTTGTCGGTTTCCTTGAGCTTGAACGACACCACCGGGATGTCGGTGCCGTCGCTGATCACCTCGAAGGCGTCGATCTTCCCGATGCCGCTGGAGATGAACAGCGCGGTGTCCCGCAACCCCTCCATGACCTTGGTGTAGCCCTCGCGGCCCAGGCGCACGAAGTTGTAGTACTGGCCCACGATCTGGTTGCCGGGGCGGGAGAAGTTCAGGGTGAAGGTCGGCATGTCACCGCCGAGGTAGTTGACGTGGAAGATCAGTTCCTCGGGCAGGTCGTCGGCGGAGCGCCAGACCACGAAGCCGATGCCGGGGTAGGTCAGGCCGTACTTGTGGCCGGAGACGTTGATCGACTTCACCTGCGGCAGCCGGAAGTCCCACTCCAGATCGGGCTGCAGGAAGGGGGCGACGAAACCGCCGGAGGCGGCGTCCACGTGGATCGCGATGTCCGTGCCGTGCTCGGTGTTGTAGGCCACGACCAGGTCGTGGATCTCCTTGACCGGCTCGAACTCGCCGGTGTGGGTGGTGCCCATGATCGGGACCACGCCGATCGTGTTCTCGTCGACATAGGTCATGGTCTCGGCGGCGTCGACCGTGAACCGGTCGCGGGCCACCGGCACGTAGCGCGGCTCGACGTCCCAGTACCGGCAGAACTTCTCCCACACCACCTGGACGTTGGAGCCCATCACCAGGTTCGGGCGGTCGGTGGTCTGCCCGGCGGCCTCCCGGCGCTGGCGCCACTTCCACTTCATGGCCAGGCCGCCGAGCATCACCGCCTCGGAGGAGCCGATCGTGGACACGCCGATCGCGTCGCCGGAGGAGGGGGCGTGGAAGAGGTTCGCGACGATGTTGACGCAGCGGCGCTCGATCTCCGCGGTCTGCGGGTACTCGTCCTTGTCGATCATGTTCTTGTCGAACGTCTCGGCCATGAGCTTCTCGGCCTCGGGGTCCATCCACGTCGTCACGAAGGTGGCCATGTTCAGCCGCGAACTGCCGTCCAGCAACAGCTCGTCGTGGATCATGCGGTAGACGGCCTGGGGCGCCGTCTCCCCGTCGGGCATCCGGTTCTTCGGAACGTTCGTGCACCCCAGGCGCTTGGTGTAGGCCGGATCTATCGTCGCGTCGCTGTCGTCGTGACGGTGTACCACGATCACTCCCTCGTGTCGGCTGGTTGACGTCAGAGGCGCAGTATGCCACCTGCGCATAAACGGTCCACGACGGCCGTTGCGGTTCCGTCAGAACGGATATTCGACCTGGGTCCCGCGCGCCGTGATCCACCGCGTCTCGGTGAACGCCTCGATATTCGCGACGCCGCCGAAACGCGCGCCGGTTCCGGAGGCCCCGACCCCGCCGAATGGCGCCACCGCTTCGTCGTTGACGGTCTGGTCGTTGACGTGTACCAGGCCGGTGGGGATGCGCTCGGCCAGTTCCAGGCCGCGCATGACGTCGGCGGTGAGGATGCCGACGGCCAGGCCGTAGGGGCTCGCCGTGGCCAGCGCCACCGCTTCTTCGAGGTCGTCGAAGGCCCGGACCGGGGCGACCGGGCCGAACACCTCCTCGGTGTAGGCCGGGGTGGTGTCGGTGATATCCCCCAATACGGTCGGGCGGTAGAAGAGGCTTTCGTACGTGCCACCGGCCGCCAGCCGGGCGCCGCCGTCCATGCTCGCCCGCACCAGAGCGTGGATCTTGTCCCGCTGCCCGGCGTCGATGATCGGGCCGAGCGCCACTTCTTCCTTCGCCGGATCGCCGACCGGCAGGTTGTTCGCTTTGTCCGCAAGGCGCGCTATGTACTCATCGGCGATGGAGCGGTGGACCAGATGACGTCCGGTGGTCATGCAGATCTGGCCTTGGTGGAAGAACGAGCCCCACGCCGCGGTGGAGACCGCGCGGTCCAGGTCCGTGTCGGGCAGCACGATGAGCGCGGAGTTGCCGCCCAGCTCCAGATGCGCACGCTTGAGGTGTTCGGCTGCCGCGGCACCGACTTTGCGTCCGGCCGCGGTGGAACCGGTGAAGGAGATCACGCGCACGTGGGGATCCGTGACCAGCGCGGCCCCGGTGTCGGCGCCGCCGGGCACCAGGCTGAGGACACCCTCGGGCAGCCCGGCCTCCTCGAAGACCCGCTGAACGACCACGCCACCGCACACCGCGGTGCGCACATCGGGCTTGAGGACGACGGCGTTGCCGAGCGCGAGCGCCGGCGCCACCGAGCGGATGGCCAGGATCAGCGGCACGTTGAAGGGCACGATGACACCCACCACGCCGGCCGGCACCCGCCGCGCCATGCTCAGGCGCGGCTCGGCGGACGGCAGCACTTCGCCGAGCGGACGGGAGGCGAGCGCCGCGGCCTCGTAGCACTCCTGCGCCGCGGTGCCGGTCTCGAAGGCGGCCTTGCCGGGGATGCTTCCGGCCTCGCGGATCAGCCAGCCGTGGATCTCCTCGGCGTGCCGCGTGAACAGGTCTCCGGCGCGGCGCAGCACGGCGGCGCGCTCGGTGTAGGGGGTACGGGCCCAGGCGGCCTGGGCGCGGGCGGCGCCTTCGGCGGCCGCGGTGACGTCGTCAGCGGTGGCGAGGCCGATCCGCTCCAGTTCGGCGCCGGTGGCGGGTTCGACCACCGGGGTGGTGCCGCCGGACATCGTGGTCCAGCCGCCGATGAACGCCTTGCCGGACCAGATGGCGGGGTCGAGAAGGGACATGGGCACGCTCCTGTGGGTCGCCGGGTTGGAGGGTTGTCGGTTGGAGGGTTGTCGGTTGGAGGGTTGTCGGTTGGAGGATCGCCGGGTTGGAGGGTCACTGGGTCATTCGGACGGAGGCCGGTTGGCCGGGACGATCAGGCCGCACTCGTAGGCGTAGATGACCGCCTGGACCCGGTCGCGCAGGCCGAGTTTCAGCAGCAGATGCCCCACGTGGGTCTTCACCGTGGCTTCGGAGACGGTCAGCACGGCGGCGATGTCCGCGTTGGACAGACCGCGGCCGATGCCAGGTGTCGGATCAGCGCGACCTGGATCGTCGGCCCGGCCGGATGGGCGTAGTCGAGCGGGACGGTGAGGTTCGCACATTGATATCCGGGTGCGTAGTCGCACTGCTGCCAGGCCAGTGGCGGCGGTGTGCCCGCGGCCGTGGCCGCTTTCGCGACGGTCGCCGCGGGCAGGGCTGCCGAGGCCGCGATGGCTCCGGCGAACACGATCCTGGCAAGACGGCGGCTGTTGGGCATCGGTGACTCCCTGACGTCGGGGAACAGCTCTGATCGGCCGCCTCAAGCCAAGGCGCGGCAGGCCGGAACCCCATCGCCGCGCCGACTGATCTGTTCGCTCCACCCCGCGCAGGAGCCACGCCCGAATCTCCGCCGCCGCTCCTGGTCCTCAGGGAGGAGACAGCTCAGTCGGTGAGCCAGCTGAGTCGGTGTGGCAACTCAGTCGGTGACCCAGCTCAGTCGATGCGGCAGCTCAGTCGGTGGCCTCCGTCGGATTCTCCCGCCAGGCGTAGTCCGGCGGCTGATACCCGGCGAAGCGATCGAGCAGCGTCTCAAGGTCCTTCTCGATCAGCAGCATGTCCCGATGCGGCTGGTGCAAGAACCCCTCCCGCGTCATATGGTCCAGAAAACCGACCAGCGGCGTGAAGTACTCTGCGACGTTCAGCAGCCCGACCGGCTTGGCGTGCAGCCCGAGCTGACCCCAGGTCCAGATCTCGAACAGCTCCTCCAACGTCCCGGAGCCGCCGGGCAGCGCGATGAACGCATCGGCCCGCTCAGCCATCATCGCCTTGCGCTCGTGCAGGTCCTCGGCCACGTGCAGCTCGCTCAGCCCCGGATGCGCGACGTCCCAATCCACCAGCGCACGCGGGATGACCCCCACGACCTGTCCCCCGGCCGCCAACGCACCGTCGGCGAGGCTCCCCATCGTCCCGACCCGCGCCCCGCCGTAGACCACGGTGATGCCGCGCCGGGCCAGGACCGTACCGACCTGCCTGGCCTGGTCGAGATACTGCTCGCCGCGTCCGTGCGATGAGCCGGAGAAAACGCAGATGCGCTGCACCAAATCCTCCCGATGTAGGTCGGCTGCTCTTGCCACCTCGTCATCGTCTCAGGAGGAACCGATCTCGAACGCTGGGCCCGGGGCCGGGGCCGTCGCCGGCCGCGTCGCCGGCCGACCTCAGCCGGTCAGTGTCGCGACCGCCGCCATCCACTGGTGATCGCAGGACCCCGATGCCTGGACGCTGCCCGATCCCACGCTCTCGTAGGCAGTCGCCAGCTGGTCCGCCGGTGCCACGACCAGCGTGGGCAGCGCGGTGAATCCCGAACCCCAAGTCGCGTTCTCGCCGCCCTGCACCCCCGCGACCCCGAAGACGATCCCGGCGCCGGAGGCAGAACCCGAGGCGAAGGGCCCAGAGGCCGCAGTCGCCGAGGAATGCCCGCCGATGCCGGTCACGCCCGAGAAGTCGTCGACCGCGACGTGATGCTCCGACGTGGCCGGGAACGTGAGCGTCACCGAGCCGCCGCCACCGAGTGCCCTGGCCCCGACCGCAGCGAGAATCAGGGTCCGATCACCGGCCCCGTCACTCTGGTCCGCGACCACCGAGTAGCTGTTGCCCGCGCTGTCGGAGGCACCCACGCCCCCCGAGTGCGTGTTGGTGAGCATGACCGACACCACCAACGTGTCGCCGCCGGCCGAGGAGCCCGACGTCTGCAAAGTCACCGACGTCGAAGACGACGTCTTCGCCGCATTCGACGCCAGCCGCCCGACATAAGCCGGAGCTTTCGCAGCCTGCTGCGACGGCGGAGCACTGGGGCCGCCGGTCCCGACGGCACTGGGACCGCCGGCACTGGAAGGTGCCGAACCCGACGGCCGACCCGCCTTGCTCGCACTGGAGGAGCCGCCCGGCTGGCCCGCCGCGCTGCTCTGACCACCGGCCGAGCCGACCGAACCGAGCAGGCCCGGAGCCGTCGCGCTCCCGCCCGCCGCGCCCCCGCCGCCCTGCTCCGAGTAAGCCG